>CAUJFT010000151.1 GCA_963169475.1 Bacteroidota bacterium
GGGGGTACAACATCTTCCTTACTGCTATTCCCTTTGTGGACGTAACCGCATGGAATCATATCACCCATTAATTTTATCCTATCATGAGAAAAGGTATGTTAGTAATTATTGGTATTCTGATGTTTCAGCAAGGCGGGTTGGGCGGAGGTTTGATATCGGAAGCGGCGCGTTTGTCAATAGAAATGAGGTATAATCCGTTTCTTATTCATGGAACAAAATAGAAACATATTTGCTTTTTTCATAACATTAGTGATTATGAACCAAAATTTTTAAGGAAAAGAACGGAAATGAAAATTAATCTGTAATTTTGTGCAAAATAAACCAAGTAAACCGGAATATGAAATATAAATTATTGGGTAAAAGCGGATTGAGGGTTTCAGAATTATGCTTAGGCACTATGACTTTTGGAGAAGAATGGGGCTGGGGCGGAGATGCTCACGAAAGCAAGCAAATGTTTCATACCTTTCTTGATGCTGGGGGAAATTTTATAGATACCGCAAACCGATATACAGAGGGGCAAAGCGAAGAAATTCTTGGTGAGTGTATGAGCGGCATTCGGAATAAAATAGTATTAGCAACCAAATACACCCTTGCTTCCCAATTAGACGGAGACATTAACAATGCAGGAAACCATCGAAAAAACATGATACGTTCCGTAGAAGGTAGCCTCAAAAGACTCAAAACCGATTTTATAGATGTTCTGTATCTCCACGCTTGGGATAATACTACTCCCGAAGATGAGATACTTAGAGGACTTGATGATTTGGTAAGAATGGGAAAAGTATTGTATATCGCTATTTCTGATACGCCGGCTTGGGTTGCCGCCCGCCTCAATACTATAGCCGAACTTCGCGGGTGGAGCCGATTGATTGGGTTTCAAATGGAATATAGCCTCCTTCAACGAACTCCGGAAAGGGATTTGATACCAATGACTAAAGCATTAGGGCTAGGTATTACTGCATGGGGCGCGCTTGCCGGCGGCGCACTTACTGGTAAATATCTTAAAAATGAACCCGGTAGGCTCTCTCCAAATAGCGCAAGGCTCAATGAGAGAAATACCGAAATTACCCGAAAAGTAGTAGAAGTAGCAGAAAAACTAAATTGTTCTCCTTCTCATGTAGCTTTGAGTTGGGTACGGGCGCAATCTCCTCATATTATTCCTATCATCGCAGGTAGAAACGTAAGCCAG
Source organism: Bacteroidota bacterium (assembly GCA_963169475.1). Lineage (GTDB taxonomy): Bacteria > Bacteroidota > Bacteroidia > J057 > J057 > JAAFHL01. Next base: position 1,190 of record CAUJFT010000151.1, read on the forward strand.
ATAAAAGATAATCTTGAAAGCCTTTCTTTTGCTCTGCCAGATGAATATCTCCATACGTTAAACGAAGTGAGTAAAATTGACATGGGGTTTCCTCATGATTTTCTGCTTCAAGAGGGGATAAGAAAAATTTTATATAATGGGAAAGACAGCGATTTCGTAAGGTAGATTCGCTTGCTCCTTTAATTTTGTGAATATCGAAAAAAATGAAAGTTGTTATTTTTGCAGGCGGGCTAGGTACTCGTCTTATGGAAGAAACCGAAGCCCGTCCCAAGCCAATGGTTGAAATTGGAGGAAAGCCTATCTTATGGCATATTATGAAAATATATGAACATTATGGGTTTAATGATTTCGTTATATGTCTCGGCTACAAATCACAAATGATAAAAGAATATTTTCTCAATTATTACCTTTATAATTCTGACGTAACGATTGAGTTAGAAAAAAATAAGGTAGAAGTACATTTTAGCAATACAGAATCTTTTAAAGTTACCTTAGTGGATACCGGCCTTTATACCAATACAGCGGGAAGACTCAAAAAGGTTAGGAAGTATTTGGAAGGAGAACAAACCTTTATGCTCACCTATGGAGATGGGGTTTGTAACCTAAATATCCATAATCTGATTGATTTTCACAAAAAAACCGGAAAAATCGTTACGCTAACTTCAGTACAGGTTCCCGGAAGGTTTGGCAATTTAGAGACAGATGAAAATGGAGTAGTCCGCGATTTTCAAGAAAAACCAGAAGGAGACGGACTTTGGATAAATGGGGGATTTTTTGTTATGGAAAAAGAAGTTTTCAATTACTTAGAAGGAGAAGTAGAGAATATTCAGTGGGAGAGAGAGCCAATGACAAAGATTTCAAGGGACGGCGAACTTGCTGCCTTCAGGCATAAGGGGTTTTGGAAGTGTATGGACGCACTTCGGGATAGGATAGAGCTAGAAAAATTATGGAACACGGATAATTGCCCGTGGAAAATCTGGTAAAATAACATGATAGAAATTTATAGAGGGAAAAAAGTATTTATTACCGGACATACAGGCTTCAAAGGGTCTTGGTTATGGGCTATTCTGAATCATATAGGGGCGGAGTGTACGGGGTACGCACTTGCTCCTCATACTGAACCTGCTCATTTTTCTCTTTTTCCTTTGCGAAAGGCTTCTTTTATTGGGGATATTTGCAATCAAGAATCATTAACTAAGCGATTGCAGGATTCTGAAGCCGAAGTGGTATTTCATCTTGCTGCCCAACCCCTCGTAAGAGAATCCTACAAAAATCCGCGTTATACCTACGAAACGAACGTAATCGGAACGCTTTGCCTTTTGGAAGCCGTTAGAAACACTCCCTCTATCAAAGCCGTAGTAATTATCACGACAGATAAGGTATATGAAAATAAAGAATGGGATTATCCCTATCGTGAAAGCGATGAACTCGGAGGGTACGATATGTATAGCTCTTCCAAAGCATGTGCAGAGATTCTTGTCAATTCCTATAAACGTTCTTTTTTCTCTCCCGAAAGAATGCTACTAATCGCTACGGCAAGAGCCGGAAATGTTATAGGTGGAGGAGATTGGAGTACAGACCGCCTTATTCCTGACATGGTGAAGGCAACTTCTAAGGGTAAACCGGTTTTTATCCGAAATCCTAAATCTGTAAGACCTTGGCAACATGTATTAGACTGCTTGTATGGCTATCTTTTATTAGGAGGGAAATTATTGGAAGGAAAAAAAGAGTTTGCCCGTTCATGGAATTTTTCGCCTTATAGTTCGGAAACTAAAAACGTAAAAGAAATAACTGAAATCGCCTCAAAATATTGGGAACAAATAAGGGTTGAATACGGTGAGGCTACAGAAGACTACCACGAGGCAGGCTTACTCCGCTTGGATAATTCTCTTGCTACTTCTCTACTAAAATGGAAACCGGTTTGGGATACTGAAACCGCTATTCAAAAAACGATAGAATGGTATAAGGTTTTTTATCAACGAAATAGCTTACTAACAGAGACCCAAATTGCCGAATTTCTTCAAAAAGCGATTACAAAATGAAGATACAAGAAACCGAAATATCGGGCGTTTATATCATTTACCCCCGCATTATTGAAGATGAAAGAGGACGGTTTACCCGTACTTTTTGCCAGAAAACATTCCAAAATGCCGGAATATCCCTTGATTTTGTACAGTTTAATCACTCTTTAAATTATAAAAAAGGAACCGTAAGAGGATTACATTTTCAGCATCCTCCTTTCGCAGAGTCTAAACTGATTCGTTGTGTAAGAGGGCGCGCAAAAGATGTAGCAGTAGATATTCGTAAAGGTTCTCCTACTTTTTTAAAACATATTAGCCTCGAACTTACAGAAGAAAATATGGTATCTATTCTAATCCCGCCGGGGTGTGTGCATGGATTTCAGGCGTTAGAAGATAATACCGCCCTCATTTATCATCATTCCCAATTTTATACCCCTCAAGTAGAGGGAGGAATCCGGTTTGATGACCCTATGCTTGAGATAGCGTGGGAGCTTCCCCCCGTAAATGTAAGTGATAAAGACAAAAATTATTCATTACTTAACCATCAGTTTAAAGGAATTACGATATGAAATGCCGATTTTGTAGCGAGATGCTTACGCATGAATTTGTAGATTTGGGCTTTAGCCCCCCCTCTAATGCCTTTCTTTCTCCCTCTCAACTTAATGAGCCGGAAATTTATTACCCGCTTAAAATTATGGTTTGTAGTCAGTGTTACCTTGTGCAGATAGATGAGTTTGCAAGACACGATGAAATTTTTAACGCCGACTATGCTTATTTTTCCTCTTACTCTACCACGTGGCTGGTACACGCTAAATCCTATACCGAAAAAATGATGCAAAAATTGGGTTTGGGTGGACATTCTCTGGTTATGGAGATTGCAAGCAATGATGGGTATCTTTTACAATATTTTAAAGAAAAAAACATTCCTGTATTAGGGATAGAACCCACTGCTAATACTGCGGCGGTTGCTATTTCAAAAGGAATAGAGACCACTGTAGATTTTTTTGGGGTTAAACTCGCAAAAAACATAGCCCAAAATCGCAAAGCGGATTTGTTGCTTGGAAACAATGTGCTTGCTCATGTCCCTGACATTAATGATTTTGTAGCAGGTATGAAAATTGTATTGAAGGATACAGGGGTTATCACGATGGAGTTTCCTCACTTATTGCAACTCATCGAAAAAAATCAGTTTGATACAATATATCATGAACATTTTTCTTATCTCTCTTTTACTACTGTGAAGCAAATTTTTGAGTATCATGGGTTAGTATTGTTTGAGGTGGAAGAAATTCCTACTCATGGCGGCTCTCTCCGGATTTATGCTCGGCACAAAGAAGATGAGAGTAAGCCTATAGAAAAATCAGTTTCGGATTTACTATCAAAGGAGCAATCATTTGGGCTAACAAAAATGGAGGTGTATGGAAATTATCAGTCAAAATCAGATACTGTAAAAAATGCCTTCCTATCGTTTTTGCTGGAAGCCAAAAGAAAAGAGAAATCTGTTGTTGGCTATGGAGCTGCGGCAAAAGG
>CAUJFT010000152.1 GCA_963169475.1 Bacteroidota bacterium
AACCTGCCCACCCCTCCTATCTTTCAGAAATTTCTCACGTAGCAAGTTGTGACCCAGTCGTAGCAAACGACAACTATGCTTTTGTTTCCCTCAATAATGATATTGATAACCCTTGCGAGGGTTATACGAATCAAGTAGAAATTGTAAATATCCAAAACCCTGCTGCCCCATTTACCACTAAGGTATATCCTATGGCAATGCCCAAAGGGATAGGATTAGACGAAAACCTGTTTTTTGTAACAGACGGAAAAGAGGGGCTTAAAGTGTATAATGCTAATTTTCCAGAGGCTTTGAGTGAGCATAAACTTGCCGAATTTAGCGGAATGAAAGGCTATGATGTTATTCCCGATAATAAAAACCTTATTTTCGTAGGACGGGACGGAATAGCACAATATGATTATGCAAATCCTTCAGAAATTAGATTATTAAGCAAAATCCCCGTGAATCCTTAGTTATTCTTTTGTCTCAAAAATTATAGAGATAAAATAATAATAGTATAGAATCCTTAATGTTTTTTTACAATCGGGAAACCTATTTCTACTGAGAAATAGGTTTCCCGATTGTATGTAATAAAACCCCAAGTTTTTGTACCAATTTCAAAAAAAACAAATGTAGTTTTAGGGGTAAACCACCAAAAAGACCCTTTCAACGTTCTGTATTTTTAGAAAAAATGTATAATTTTGAGCGATTTTTATGATACTCCAATGAAAAGAAAAATATTTCATGCCCTCCTTCTTCTCTCTTTAATGACGCTATCCCTCTGGGAATCCTTTGCACAAGCGGTTAAGCCAACCTCCGTAGGGTTTCTTTCTGATAGGATTCTCGTCAAACTCAACAATGATATTGATTGGACGTTCCCCGAAATTAGCACTCTGGAGGATTGGAAGACCCCCTCTACTCTCCACCCTGAATGGGGGAATTTGCTAAAAATTGCAGAAGCATATAAAATTAACAAAGTAACACACCCTTTTCGCTCCCGTTCTGTAGAGATGGATAGAACCTATCAGTTTTTTTTTAGTGAGAAAGCCCAGATAGAAGTGCTAATAAAAGCCTTAGAGAATCTCTCTTTTATTGATTATGCAGAAAAAGAGCCTTTATATTCAACAAGTTATATCCCTAACGATTATAACGCCACCCAACAATATTATATAGGATTGATGGACGTGCCGCTTGCTTGGGATTTAACACAAGGAGATACTAACGTAATTATTGGTGTGATTGATGTAGCTTTTATGACAAACCACCCTGACCTTGAAGCAAATATGTTTCGTAATTGGGTAGAAATAAACGGGGCATCTGGAGTAGATGATGATGGAAACGGCTATGTTGATGACATCATGGGCTGGGACGCAGGAGATGGAGATAATAACACAAATCCGGCACAAGTAAGTAACTTTGACCACGGAACGCATGTAGCGGGGTGTGCCTCCGCAGTCTCTGATAATAGTGTAGGCGTGGCAGGTATAGGATTCAAGTGTAAGATTGCTCCTATTAAGGCAAAATCTGATGGTAGTGCTAGCTCCTCCGGTCTTGATGCTACGCTTGGAGGAATGGATTATGCGGTTGCCTCCAAGTATGTAGATGTGGTCAATATGTCATTTGGGGGAGCAGGCTCATTTAGCTATACATGGCAAAATCTACTAAACCTTGCTTATCAGAGAGGAATCATTGTCGTGGCGGCTGCCGGAAATGACAATACGCTTGCAGATACTTATTATCCCGCAAGCTATAATCATGTGATTTGTGTAGGGGCAACGAATGCTAATGACCAGAAATCATGGTTTTCTAACTATGGAGCGACTGTAGATGTGGTAGCACCTGGAAGTAGCATCAAAAGCACTACTTTATGGAGTATAAACCCTCCGGCAGGAGGATATGCAAGTTGGGACGGTACTTCTATGGCAGCTCCTATTGTAGCGGGAGTAGCGGCACTTATGCTCTCTGCCAATCCCGGACTTTCGCCAGACGCATTGGAGAACTGCCTCAAACAAAGTTGTGAGAACATTGATGCCCAAAACGCTAACTATATAGGGCAAATCGGTGCCGGAAGGGTAAACGTTTATCAGTCAGTAAGTTGTGTGATTCCTTCGGTCGCTCCGGTAGCAGATTTTGATTTTCAGCAAATCGCAGACTGTAACGGAGTGGTAACTTTTAATAGCACTGCTACCAATTTGGTAACGAGTTGGTTCTGGGATTTTGGGGATGGACAGACCTCTTCCCTCACTAATCCTACTATTGCTTTTGGTAACTCCGGAACCTATACCGTAAGCCTTATCGTAAGTAATTCGATTGGAAACGACACCCTAACCCAAAGCGTCATGGTAAATGCTTTGCCTCAACCAGTTGTAGATGCGGGTGTTGGTCAAAGCATTTGCTACAGTCAGTCTGTTCAACTAAACGGGAGTTCTTCTCTTCCGGGAGTAGCATTCTGGACACCTTCTGTAGGACTAAGCCAAAACGGGATACTGAATCCGGTACTTACTCCCACCCAATCCAAAACTTACGCCCTTACGGTTACCCATGCCAATGGCTGCATGGGTACAGATACCGTTCTTATTACCGTAAATCCTAATCCTACATTATGGGCAGGCAATGACCATACAATTAACCCCGGAGATAGTGTAATCTTAGATGCCGTTGTAGGGAATAACCTCACCTATTTATGGACTCCTTCTACCGGATTGAGCGACCCGACTACCAAAAACCCGACTGCTAAACCTGTTGCCACTACTTTATACACACTCACTGTAACTAATGCCGAGGGGTGCGCTAAGTCTGACAATGCTTTGGTTACAGTAGTAGGTACTACTACCATAAATAACCCTCACCCGTCATTTTCCAACACTTGGGCTTCTCCTAACCCCTTTACAGATAGGGTTAATTTTTATGCAGATTTTAATGCTTCGGACAACCTTAGTTTATCTGCTTACGATTTAACCGGAAAAAAGGTAGCCGATATTTTTAAAGGAAATGTACAATCAGGGAGTTTTGTAAGGGAATGGAAGCCGGTTTTGGCTTCTGGTGTTTATTTTATAAAGTGGGAAGCAACCCAAGGCGTATTCTTGGATAAAATTATAAAAATGTAAATTGTTTGTTAAATATCATTACTAAATTTTTCTAAATTAAAATGAAGCTAAAAATCTTCTCGTTATTCGTTCTGGTAACTACTTTGGTCTTTTCGTTATCAGCACAGACTCCTCAAAGAAAACAATATGTAGATGGAAAGGTATGGGTAAAAATAAAACCGGCTTTGCATCGGGTTTTCCCCTCGATTCAAAATCCCGAAGAAATTTCTCGCCTCTCTGAAGCCGGATTTCCAGAAATAGAGACTATGGCTAAAGAATTTGGTTTACAACAATTATATAAGGCATTCCCTTTGAATGACCCACTGATTAATGATATTTTTACTTTCCGGTTAAATGATTTTGAGAATACCCCGCTTTTTGTTCGTAAGATGGAGGCATTACCCTATGTAGAATATGCAGAGCAAGCTCCTATGGTGTACCCAGATTATACTCCTAATGATTATAACGCGCTTCAGCAGTGGCATCTTCCCAAAATTATGGCTACCCAAGCATGGGATATATCCAGAGGAGATACCAATATTTCTATCGCAATTGTGGACGATGCTTTTCGTTTAGACCATGAAGATATTGGCGCTAATATCTGGAGAAACAAGGGCGAAATACCCGGTAATAGTATAGATGACGACGGAAATGGTTACATTGATGATTACAGAGGCTGGGACGCTGCGGACAACGACAATGACCCCATGACGAATACTCCTAATATTGATTGTAATTCAGCAGCTTTTCTTTTCTGCCACGGAACAGGGGTAGCACATTGTGCGGCAGGAGTAACCAATAACGGGAAAGGAACGCCTTCGATTGGGTTCAATTGTAGAATCATTCCCGTTAAGTGTCAAGAAAATGGTAACACTACTGGCGGGATTGATGCCGGATATGAGGGTATTGCTTATGCTGCTGCTGCAAAAGCCCGTGTAATGAACCTCTCTTGGGGAGGAACGGGCTTTTCTCAAACAGCACAGAACATTATTACCGCAGCCCATAATGCTGGGGTGGTGATAATAGCCTCTGCCGGAAATGACAACGTTTCAACTCCGCACTATCCTTCTAACTTCAAATATGTAATTAGTGTAGGAGCAACCGATGCCAATGACAATAAATCAGGATTCTCCAATTACATGGACAGTGTAGATGTAATGGCTCCGGGTTCTAATATTAAAATGGCAAGAGCTGATGGATTAAGCAGTTATTTTAATACAGACGGTACTTCTTTTTCTTCTCCGATTGTCGCAGGCCTTTGCGGGCTAATGCTTTCTGCTAACCCTTGCTTGAGCCCTCAAGAGGTAGAGTATTATTTGAAATCTACTTGTGACTCTATCCCACACATGACATTACCCCAATACGTTGGAAAACTTGGTGCTGGTAGAATTAACGCTTTTAAAGCAATGGAAGCAGTCAAGCCTACCGCCGCTCCTACTGCCGCCTTTAATTATAATGTACAAACTTGCGGAGGGGTAGTTCAGTATAATTATGCTCCCACAGGTCTTTTCTCCTGCCCCACTACCTATAATTGGACTTTTGTAGGAGGAACACCTATGACAGCTACAGGTCCCAATCCGGTAGTAACCTACGCTACTAGTGGTAATTATGATGTAATTCTTGCAGTAAATAATGGACTAGGAACCAATGTTGGCACTCAAACTGTAAATATAACTGTAAATGCCTTACCTATGGCAAATGCCGGACCTGATTTAACGGGGTGTAACGGGACCCAAGTACAAGTGAACGCTACTGCGTCTCCGAACGTAACTTATCTATGGACTCCTAATATTGGGATTAGCTCTACTACAGTACCCAATCCCGTATTTAGCTTGAGTAGTAGCCGTAATTATTACCTCACAGTTACCGATGCTAACGGTTGTCAATATACAGACACCTTGTTTATTGGAGTAAATCTTAATCCTACCATTTATGCAGGTGCAGACCAAACGAGTTCCGGACCCGGTGCGCAAGTTCAATTAGACGCTACTTGTAGCACTTGCCAGACCTTTTCATGGGACCCCGCTACAGACCTCAGTAATCCTAGTATTAAAAACCCTGTTTCTTCTACCCAAGTAACCCGGACTTATACCGTATTCGGAACCAATGCTTCGGGCTGTACCAAGGCTGATGCCGTAGTAGTAACTGTTCCCGGTACTACCGCCTTAGATGAACTAAACGGGCAATATATTTCCGTTTTGCCGGCTTATCCCAATCCGGCAAATAGCGAAGTAACCTTCAAAGCCTCCTTTACTAATGTTGGTACGCTCTCCTTGCACTTATTTAATATGACCGGCTCCTTAGTCGAAAATGTTTATACCGGTAATATTTCTCAAGGTACGTTTGAAAAAACAATGACACGCAATCAGATTCCTTCCGGAATTTATATGGCGGTTTGGGAGTACAATGGAGAAAGACTAACTCAAAAAGTTAGTTTTGAATAAGCCAGAAATAGAAAAGACCTGAATTTAGCGCGAAAATAAAGATTTATAATCTTATTCACACAAAACGACACCTTGTTTGAGGTGTCGTTTTGTGCTTTTATTTCAAGTTCAATTTCAGGGACATCCATGTATCTAATCGGATTAATTCAAAATCCGTTTTTCTAAACGGCTGCTCTTCATGCAATTTTCGTAGCTCTGCTAAAATCGGGAGCAAGTCTTTTCGGGCAAGCTCAAAATCATACCCAGTTTTGTACCATTTTTGAATTAAGCCATATAAAAGTCCTATCCTTTTAAATTTAGTCTCTTTGGGAAGTTTCTGCATAAAGGGACGGATATTCTGAACTTTGGAATCTAAGG
>CAUJFT010000153.1 GCA_963169475.1 Bacteroidota bacterium
TTTTTAATAAACCTAAATGGAGGTTTGATTATATTCACGGGCTAAGAATGCTCACAGAAGCATTTGTATTTAGTGCGATACTTTATACCTTTCTTCCTTTTATTGCGGAAAGGCTTTCAGAGGTATTTGCACCAAATGCTCCTTTGCCTAATCATCTCCCGCGTCAGTTAATGGATTATCAGACCAATCCTATTCAGAATATAGCATTGGCATTTGGGAGCGGGGTCTATGAGGAGCTAATCTTTCGTTTTTATTTGATAAGAGGGTTGAATCAGTTTTTTAAAAAAAGATTCCCACCCATTTCCGCCTTTTATTTTATCCCACTTGGAGACAAAAACAAAGGCTTCCGCCATAAACTCGCTGCGGTAATTGTAGCGGCTTTGATTTATTCCTTTTCCCATTTTATGCTCCCCATTCTGCACCCTAATGCCGAAATGTTTACGGTTTATAATTTGTTTTATCGTTGGTTTTACGGTATTGCGTTAAGCTATATCCTAATTAAGCGCAAATTTGGGATTGCTGTTTGGACACATATTTTTTATGAAATTTTTTATTTCTCGCTTTATTGATTCTTCTTCTTTTATATAAGAGGTATTGGGGATAATTAGTTCTTAGTTTTTAATGATAAGTTCTTAGTCTTCGCAAATAACTGTTTATCACTTTTTTAACTAAAAATAATATCATAAACTAATTTCAAACCAGTACTTAGCTTAATATCTCTATACTGTAGGTATTCCCTAAAAATCAATCATAAATGTAACCACACCAATAAAGCCGGATCCATAACGATAAAAGAAGTTTTTATTGATATTATCCCAGTAATACTCTGTGGGGTTCTTGTGGTTAGTCATATTCTGAAAGTCTAAGGAGACGGAAGAAGAATACTTCGGTTTGCTCCAACGATAGGCAATTCTTCCATCAATTCGGAAGTAGTTTTTGAGATGCATGGTATTGACTCTGCTCATGTCTATCACCCAATATCCTTCTTGACTGGTTCTTAGGCTATCGGGAGGAGTATAGCGTAATCCGCCGGAATATACTAACCTTGCACCGGCTTCAAAGGCAGAACCATTTTTTAAAGGAAATTCTTTTCCTATCATATAGCTAGAGCTAAATTTATTATCAAAACGGGTGGAGTACCAATTTCCATTTTGAGGCTGATATTGAGAGCGGAATACCGAACCTGTAACCAAGAAGAACATTCGGTTGCTGAAAAAACGCTCTACTGTAAGGTCTAATCCATAATTTCTACCCCTCCCCTTACTAACGAGTGTGCCTCTTCCATACCCAAACCTATCGTTGAGGGGGGAATAGGTATCTTCGGGATTAGCCGATACGGGGAGGTTAAAGAGGGATTGATAGTACGTTTCTGTTTTGATACGAAAAGCCCCTAAGAAGTTAAAATTATATCCCAATACAAAATGATGGGCTTTTATCATTTTCAAATCTTTATTAGGGTAATCGGGATTGATACTTGTATTAGAGGGAACAAAGTAAGTGCCTACGGGTAGTATTTGTCCATGTAATCCGTATGCAGCACTGAAACTATGATTCCCGTTTAACACATAAGATGCGCCAAGCCTTGGTTCTATAGAATGGGTTTGGTTCATCAGTAAGTATAAAGCGTGAAGCCCTCCAGTAAAGGTAAGTTTTTCAGTAGCACGGTAGCGCATTTGGGTATAGCCTTGAAAGAGCCACATATTCCCCTTCCCTTTATTGAGGGTAATCACGGAGTCGCCTCCCCATTGAAGGGTATCCGAATGGATATTGTAAAATAATTGATTCACAAATATACCGGTTTTAAAAGTAGCCCGTGCTGAAACCTTGCGGTTATAGGAGATTGTAGCGGCGTATCTTCCCGTAAGCACAGTATCTCTGGAAATAATACCGGGCAACATCGTGATTTTATTGAGAGTATCTTCGGTACTTTTAATATGATTGGCTGTGGCTACGATGACAGCTCTGACGTAGGATTTTTCATCTAACAAATGGGTATAGGTTGCGCCAACTGCTCCCGTTGAAGTATGATAATTCGTTTTAAAATAATTGTCAAAGGATTTCCATTCGCTAGTATCTTGGGTAACATCTTTTTTGACCATACTATTCCCGCCCACCCCAAAAATGCTAAGGTTTCCGTTTTGTGACGTTTTGAAATTTAAGTTAAAAGATAAATCTTGAAAGCGAGTAGTACTATTATCAAAGGTGAAACGAAAGCCTAATTTATCTAATATAGCCAATGTGGAGTATCGGTAATTTAATAAGTAAGAGCTTTTCCCTTTTTGAATTGGACCTTCTGTCGCAAAATCTAACCCAATCATTCCTGCACGTATGGTGTATTCCCTTTTTTCATTGTTTCCTTTCCGGAAGTGCATATCAAATACCCCCGAGGTAGCGTTTCCGTATTCGGGAGCAAATGCACCCGATGAAAAATCAGACTCCCCCATTAGACTAAGGCTAAATACACTAATACTCCCTCCCGTGCCTCCAATCCTTGAAAAGTGGTTGGGATTTGCAATATCTATCCCCTCAAGCCTCCACGTAAGCCCCATAGGAGAGTTCCCTCTTATAATTATATCATTTTGATAATCAATAGACTGCTGTACACCCGGAGAGGACATAACGGTACGACTTGGGTCAAATAGTGTTGCGGGATAGCGTTGTACTTGCTCTACGCTAAAAGAACGGGTACTTACAGTAGCAAAATCATTAACCGGTTTGGCTGTACCTGCTGATTTATTAGCGGTTATCAATACTTCTTGCTCTTTAACCAACTCTTCTACTAATCCGATATTTAATGTTAATTCCTTGCCCGAAGTAACCACTATTTCATCAGAACGGTATTCCCGATAGCCGATATATTGTGCGATAAAAATCTGTCGCCCAACCGGGACTCCGTCTATCCGGAAATCTCCATTTTCATCACTAGAAGCTCCAATCCCCAAAGTAGAATCTCCTAACATAATCGTTGCGCCTACCAACGGGCTTTTGGAATCCATATCGAATACTTTTCCCTTGATTGTTTGGGTGGGTATCTGTGCCACTACCGCAAGCGAACAAAACACGAAAAAAGCAAATAGAATCTTATGCATCTCTTAACTTATAGTTTAAAAAATAAAATAATACTACCCAACAAAAACGTAATCAAGTGATTCTCACCGCTTTGAATATAATTAAAATACTGATAACCAATTGATTATGAGGTGTAAGCGTAGCGTATTAAAATATCATTCCTTGAGAGGTCTCTTATAATTTACTCTCTTTTTGTCCCTCTCTGAACGATTTCTCGTTGTTTTGAATGATAACGCGCAAAAGTACATAGATTTTTTGAATAGTAAGATGAAAATGCAACCCTAACCCTCATTTTGTAGTATAAAAGCTATTAACGTTTACAAGAGATGATACAAAATTATTTTGAGGGATTTACTATCTATTTACAATCCATTTCATTAGCCTTTGATAAAAAGTTTGTTCGCTACCTCATCTATACGGGAATACTTGGCTTCGTTCTGGGAATATTTTTTTTCGCTGGTATATTTTATACGGGTTGGGACGCATGCCAGGATATTTATACAAAATGGAGTGAAACGGAGGGATTCTTATCCAAAGCAGGATTAATGATAAAGGAGATATTTCCACTTTTTTTATTATTGCTAATCTCCTTTGTGCTTTTTAAGAGTTTGGTGTTGATAGCCTGCGGTCCTATACTTTCTAAACTTTCGGCGGCTATTGACCATAGTCTTACGGGTAAAAGCGAAGACCTCTCCGGCTCTATATCGCACCAAATTCAAAGAACGATTCGATTTAGCGTCTGGAGTTCTATTCGTGAAATCATGTTTACTTTACTTTGCCTCCCACTCCACTTAGTGCCGGGCGTAGGAAGTATTGCCGCCACAGTCT
>CAUJFT010000154.1 GCA_963169475.1 Bacteroidota bacterium
ATGACAGCTTCTTGCTTGTCTGAATCATACCAAGCTGTGGGCAACGTTAAACCGCAAGCCTTATTTATTTTCCCAACAAGTTTTTTAATTTGCGCCTCGGTTACGTTAGCAATAAAAATACCTTTATTAGGTTTGTTTTCATGCGGCTCCGTATATTTATCTTTCTTTTCCCTCTCTCCCTCCCTCCTATCCACTTCCGCCCATTCTTGCTCAAGCGTTTTTGCTTGCTCCTTCTCTGAAGCCCATTGATTTTTTGCCCATGGATTTTTAAAATTCCACGCCATAATTTATACAAAATTTACTCTACCCGACTTTTTTTAAGATAAAAAAAGGGGTGATTTTGTGTTACAAAACAAAGCAATCACCCCTTATACAAAGTCATGAAGAAATTGTACGATGCAAATTTAAACAGACTATTTCCGTTAAGCAACTTTTTTGAGAAAAAAACAAACTTATCACGTAAGAAATTTATTATTAGTTATTTATTAGGCTTAATTATGGGGCGTAATGTACAATTTTGTGAGGTTGCAGCGCGTATAAACGAAGAGGTAGAGGTGGAATCGAATATTCGGAGGATAGAACGTTTTTCAAGTATTTTGAAGTAGATTTTGTAGATTTTGCTAAATTATTGATGGCATTCTTCCTTTATAAGACTTACAAAATTTGCATTGACAAAACCAAAACTAAAGGTTCTTTATTCAGTAATAAATTAAATATCAATGTACTAACGATTTTTATCGATAATTCAATAGTATTCATATTTAGTACAATTATGTAATGGTAATTCTTCTAATATAATCAATATCGGTCTTTTTTTCTATTTTATCTTGAATTTTCTTTATCCATTGACCCGAAAAACGTTTTTGCTATGTACCTAAAGCTATTTTATATTTTTGCGTAAGTCCTAGTTTTTATCCTCATACCACTTCATTTTCCATATTTTTATTCTAAAATTTGGTTTACAATTTTAAACCGCTTAAATTGTCGGCGTTTTTTATCTGTTATTAAAAATAATCTAACGTCAATTAAATCATATTTTAGTTATGCAAAAATCGTTTTTATTTATTTTATTTTTTGGGGCAATTGTAGCGTATGGACAAAGTTCAAAGCCTATTACCTCTCCTCACCGACCAACGCTAACCGCTAATAATCCTTCACAGCCACCTTTGGAAGAGCAAATCGCACAATTAGAGGCTAAAAAAATAAGCCTTTCAAAAACTTATGCTCCGGAGTCTCCAGAGATGAAGAAGGTGGACCTATTGCTTGAACAAAAAAAGAGGCTATTGAAACAAAAGAACGATCGAACCCGCAAGTAGCTCCTACAAAACCACTATAAAATTCAAATCATTATTTTTCGTCCTAACAATTATAAACTATATAAAGATTAACGATGAGATATATTAAATTACTTTTATTTATCACCTGCCTTCTATTAGCCATTGTTGTAAATGCACAAGGGGCTTCTTGCGCTACAATGGAGGGATTTTGTACTAGTTCGGGAACCACTTTTATGGCTGGAACTAATCAACCAGACGCAAGCACAGTGGACCCCGGCAACAATTACGGCTGCTTATTCACAAGCCCAAATCCCGCATGGTATTTTATTGAAATAGACAACCCGGGTGCCATTCAAATAACCTTAACCAACTCCGCAGGAGCAGATATTGATTTTGCACTTTGGGGACCCTTTGCTAATCTAGCACAAGCACAGCTATCTTGTGGCACTTACGGAACCCCAGCAGATTGTAGTTATAGTATCGCAGCAACCGAAGTTGTAAGTGTCCCTGTATCTACGACAGGTCAAGTTTATGTCCTCCTAATTACCAACTACGATAATTTGATTACCAATATTTCTGCTAACCAAACGGGAGGTGCAGGCTCTACCAATTGTAATGTATTGTGCGGAACGGTGGGGTTTGATATTGTTACAGCAGGTCCCTATACTTGTGATGAAACCCAAGTAGATCTACTCGCATGGGACGAGGTAACCGCAGGCGGCTACATTGCCCCCTCATTTGATTTTGTGGTGCAAACTGATTTCTGGTCTGATATTGATAATTCTGTTTCTTTTTATGAGAATAGTATTGCCCCAGCTAACTTAGTGGGGGCTTTTGGTATTGGCTCCGTCCCGTTTAGTTCAACATGGACAGTAACCGGAACATATTTTCAAGCCGGCACAACCTACATCGTAGAATGGTGCGATGCTTTCCCCGACGGGCAATTTCCGTATCAAATTGTAAATAATGCTACAGGTGCAATACTTGCCTCCGGCATTTTCGACCATGATGCTACAGGACAGAACTGTTTTACCGTTTCATTTACATTAGGAGGATCGGCGGTATTCTCTGGACCCGGGGTTACAAACAATAATAATGGAAGCGGGAACTTCGACCCTTCTGCCGTAGGTCCCGGCACCTACCCCATCACTTATTCATGGGACAATGGCGCAAACTGCCAAGGAACTGCCACCCAGAATATCACAGTAACTAACCCTTTTAGCGCAGCGTGGAATCTTCCTGCTCCTATCTGTAACAACTCTGCACCGATTAATCTAAATACCTTAGTGGCAGGTACACCGGGGGGCGTATGGACAGGAACGGGGGTAACGGGAAGTACATTTGACCCAGCAGGATTAAATGGTTCCTATGCAATTACCTACACCGTAGGAGCTTCTGCCTTGTGTCAAGATGTATTAACCCAAAACATTCAGGTTAATATTCCCCCCTTAGCAGATTTTAGTTACAACGGAGCGAGCTTCTGTCAGTCGGACCCCGACCCTATCCTCACTATAGGACCAGGCGCAACAGGCGGAACATTTACTTCTACTCCTGCGCTTGGAGGGCTTTCTACTAATGGCAACATATCCCTTGCAGCGAGTGTACCAGGGTCTTATACAATAACTAATACCGTAATTGTTGGAGGGTGTAGTGCTACCTTTTCTACCCCCATTACAATTATTGCTGCGCCCAATGCCGAATTTGTCTATGACAATACCGCCTATTGCATTACAGGGTTAGCACCAATATTATCTCATAACGCGGGAGGTACAAATGGAGTATATACCGCTACTCCCGTAGGGCTTTCTCTCAACGCTGCCACTGGCGATATCAACCTCGCTGCAAGTACTCCCGGTACCTACACAGTAACCAATTCCATAACCATAGGAACATGTACTGATACCGAATCATTTGTAGTAACCATTACAGGTAGTCCTGATGCTACTTTCAGTTACAATGGTACTACTTTCTGTGAAACAGACCCTGACCCCATATTGACAATGGCTCCGGGTGCATTAGTAGGTACTTTTACCTCCGTCCCTTCACTTGGAGGTTTATCTACAAATGGAAATATTTCATTAGCGGGTAGCGCACCCGGAACCTACACGATTACTAACACCGTTAATATTGGGGGGTGTATCGGGACTTTCTCCCTACCCATTACAATCATCACTGCTCCAAATGCCGAATTTGTTTATGATAATACCGCTTATTGTCAAAATGGAGCAATAGCACCTATATTATCTCACAACGCAGGTGGAGTAGATGGAGTATATACCGCAACGCCGGCAGGGCTTTCTCTAAATGCAGCTACTGGTGCCGTTAACTTAGCAGCAAGTACTCCCGGTACCTATACCGTGAGCAATACCGTTACCGCAGGAAGCTGTAGCGATGTAGAATCTTTTACAATCACCATCAATCCTACTCCTGACGCTACCTTTAGCTACAACGTAGCCACGTTTTGCCTTAGTGGTGCAGACCCTATATTACAAATAGGAGCAGGCGCAACCGCAGGTACTTTCACTTCCGTACCTCCTCTTTCTGGACTTGCACCCAATGGAAACATCTCTCTTGCAGCAAGTACACAAGGAAGTTACGCCATTACCAATACCGTAACACTCTTAGGATGTACCAACGCTTATACATTTAACATTACACTGACAAATTCTCCCAATGCAGAATTTGTCTATGATAATACAAGTTATTGCCAAAGCGGAAGTAATCCTATCTTATCACATAATGCTGGCGGAACAGATGGGACATATACCGCAACACCTGCCGGGCTTTCTCTTAACCCTACTAACGGTTCCATTAATCTTGCCGCAAGTACTCCTAATACTTATACCGTTACGAATACTATTACGGTAGCCGGCTGCCCTACTGCAACCCATCAGTTTACCGTAACGATTATTGCTAATCCCAATGCAGAATTTAGCTATGCTTCCGCTTCTGTATGTCAAACATCAGGGACTCTCACCCCCTTGCATACCGGCGGGGGAGTGGACGGAGTATATACCGTAATCGTAGGGACAGGGTTGATTATTAATGCTTCAACCGGTGTGATTACTCCCGCAACAAGCCTTCCCGGTACTTATACCATTCAGAACACGGTGAGTGGATTAGGAGTATGCCCGGACGATGTTCATACATTTGTCATTACCATTAGCACGCCAGGTAATGCAGCATTTGACTATGGTACTTCTATCTTCTGTGCTAGTGGTACTAATCCTATACCCGGACATCCAAACGGTGGGACAAATGGTACTTATACCGCCTCACCAGCAGGGCTTTCTATTAATGGAATTACGGGGGTAATAAATTTAGCAACGAGTACCCCCGGCACTTATACCGTAACGAATACTGTTGCCCCAAATGGAGGGTGCCTTGCTGCTACCTTCTCACAAACAATCACCGTTACTACTAACCCTAATGCAGAGTTTTCTTATCCCCTCACCGCCTATTGCCAAAACGGAGTGAATCCTCTCCCCGTACACCTTAATGGAGGAACCAACGGTACCTATACTGCTTCCCCCGCGGGCTTATCCTTGAACGCCTCTACAGGACAGATTAACCTTGCCGCAAGTACTCCGGGTGTTTATACTGTTACAAATACGATTCCCGCTGCTAATGGTTGCCTTGCCTCTGTATTTTCAGTACCTGTAACAATTACACCCGCTCCTGATGCTTCATTTTCGTATGGAGCAAGTGCCTTCTGTCAAACGGGAGGAAATAACCCTTCCCCTGGACACCCAAATGGAGGGACTGACGGAACCTATACCGCAACACCAACAGGACTTTCCATTAATCCGGCAACGGGGGAGATAAATCTTGCTACAAGTACACCCGGTGTCTATACTGTTACCAATACAGTAGCGGGGGCAGCCGGTTGTTCCGCTTCTACTCATTCTGAACAGATTACTATTACCGCCCCACAGAATGCAGCGTTTACCTATGGTTCTAATGCTTTCTGCCAAACAAGTGGTACAAACCCTACGGTCTCTCACCCCAATGGAGGAACAGACGGAACTTATGCCTATACAATTGTAACGGGAACCGGCACCCTTTCCCTCAACCCTTCAACCGGAGAGATTAATCTCGCTGCAAGCACTCCCGGTGTATATCAAGTTACCAATACCTTAGCCGCCGCTGGTGGTTGTGCCGGAGAAACCCATTCTCAAGTTATCGTTATCTCTCCTTCTCCAATTGCTGACTTTACCTATGATACCAGCTCTTATTGTATGGGAGGAAATAATCCGATATTATCTTTTGCAACGGGAGCTTCTGCCGGTACATTTAGCTATACTTCCTCTACGGGAGGAACCTTGTCTTTAGACCCGGCAACGGGATACATAAACCTTAGCGCAAGTGGACCAGGTACCTATACTATCACTAACACCATTGCCGCTGCTGGTGGGTGTGCTGCTGTCTCCGCTTCTCAAACCATCACTATTACCAACGCTCCAGATGCGGAGTTTCAATACGATGCCACCGCATATTGCACTAACTCCTCTAATCCGGTACTTTCCCATACAACCGGGGTGGACGGAACCTATAGTTACATCGTATTAAGCGGAGGCTCTACTCTCGGACTTGACCCTAATACCGGTGCAATAAACCTTGCAGTTAGTAACTTTGGAACTTACCAAATTACCAATACCATTCCGGCTTCTGGGGGCTGTCCCGCTGTAACTTATAGTCAAGTAGTCGTTATTCAGGCTTCGCCAGATGCTCAATTTAGTTATGATAATACCCTTTATTGTGGAATATCTAATATCCCAATTGTGATGCATAATTCGGGAGTAAATGGTACCTATACCTATACCGTTATTTCCGGAGGACCTACTCTACTACTTAATTCAGTTACAGGCTCAATAGACTTAACTTTGAGTAATCCCGGTACTTATCAGATAACCAATACTGTTTCTGGAGGCGGGTGTCCTGATGCTGTGCATACCTTTACGATTACTTACGCTAACCCACCTACAGCAGATATTAGTCCGTCAGGTTCAATAGATATATGTACTTTTGGTAATACCACTTTTACAGGTACCGGCGGTACAGCCTACCTTTGGCTTAACTACAATAGCTCTATGGGTATAGTAACCGACACCCTTATGGCTACTACTGCTGGCAATTACTCCGTAATAGCCTATACAACCGAAGGATGTGCTGATACGTCAGCAGTAGTCGTAGTAACTAACAATAATGCCCCTTCTGCTGACCTTATGAGTGGTCCCATGACTATCTGCCCTGGCCAATCCGTTACTATACTTGCGCAAGGTTCTGGAAACTCCTTCGGCTGGCTTCAGAATGGTATAAGTATTCCGGGTGCAAACGGAAATGCGCTGAATGTACAGACTGCCGGCATTTACTCATTTGTATCCGCTAATTATTGTGGTACTGACACTACTTCTGTAATCATAACAGAAAGTACCGGACCTCAAGCTGACTTCTTCTATGAACCCTCTTCGCCCATATATACCGGAAATGAAGTGAGCTTCACCGACCAAAGTATTAGCGGGGCAGTTTGGGCATGGGATTTTGGAAATGGAGGCAACTCAACCCTTCAAAATCCGGACTACACCTTTGGCAATCCGGGTACTTATCCCGTTACGGTAATTGTTACTGATGCCTTCGGATGTACAGATACTGCCCTGAAATTCCTTAACGTAACAGTGTTCGCCATAGACTCCTTGTTTATCCCCAATATCTTTACGCCAAACGCAGATGGCTCACACGATGAGTTTGTAATTGATGCAAGCGGATTCGATAGCTATCAACTCAGAGTATTTAACCGTTGGGGTGCAAAAGTATTTGAGACAAAAGACCCCTCTGTTAGATGGAACGGGTATAATTTAAATGGAGCGGTTTGCGCTGAAGGGGTTTATTTCTACGCACTAACCTTAAAAGATACCTCTGGAAAAGAATTAGTTCGCGACGGACATGTAACGCTAATGCGTTAGGATTATAAGATAATATCCTTCATTTTTTTGAATTTTTAAATGTATATCCTCTGATTTCTCAATCAGAGGATATTTTTTGTTTTGTTATTTGTATATTATTTTTAAATAAATATACAAATAACAAACATACAAAAAGCTATATTTAACCCAAACCTATTTTTTTATATAATAATCCAAGAATAATATAATACTATTAACAAGATATTGCAACTTAATGTAAGTAAATAATTATCAACAAATTAAAACTATTTTTATCGTCATAATCTGTTATTGTTATAGGGTAGTATAGGAATAAAATCAATATACATATAGTTTGGCACGCTTTGTGCAACAATTATTGAAGATTAACTAACCTAATTCTATTTCTAAAAATGTTAAAAGTTAAATTGCTGCAGATTGGGTTGCTTTTTGTGTTGTTCGTAGGGTTTACTCATAGTGTTCAAGCACAAAATTCGCGTGATTATGTAGGAAATCGAAGTCTTTCAGTAATGAGCCAGGTAGAACAAGATATTAACCGGGCTTTTATGAACAAGGATTTTGAACGCATTTCAAAATCTTTTGACGAGAGTGTAGAAATTAATTTCCCAAATAAACAGGGAACATTTTCTAAGTCTCAGGCAAGATTCGTTTTGAAAGAGTTCTTTTCTGACTATCCCGCTATTGGATTTGAACACTCTTTTGCCGGAGTAACTTCGTCTAAATCAAGCCGATATACTATTGGCGACTATAAGACGACAAAAGCTACTTATCAGGTAAAAGTGAGCTACAAAAACAAAGACGGTTTTTGGTTAATCGATAATATCAATATTTCTCAAAAGTAAAAAGCAGCCGATTGGGAAAAGACACAAGAGGGAGTCTTGTGTCTTTTCTTTTATAATTATTCAAAATACGCTACAAATTGGTTATGGAATCATTTTTTATTTATACAACTCCAAAAACTACCGCATTTTAATTAAAATACTACTAATCAAATAATTATCATCAGTACTATTCGGAATCAGCGTCAAGGGTATTTAAATATTTTCATGTTAAAATTTTTAGCCTTTCTCTTTACCCGACACTAACATATCTTCGCGCACACCCATTACTTACAGATTCCTTACATATTTATATTCTATTCAATGTGGTTTTTTATTACTTTTTTTAAAGAGGAGTGCATGTAGGTATCCCCCTACACTATAAAGGCAAATTTTTAAAAAAAATGCTCCTTTACAACAATAGTACGTCTATTTTTTGTACAAGACCGTACTTTTTCTGGACACTTTTCAGTATTATTTAAATAAAATCAAAAGAGAGGAAGAAAAAAACATCAAAACATGCAAAGAAAACTACATAAAATACTACATTACTTACAATTATTTTTCTTCTTGAAGGCAAAAAACCTTACGTCTATTTTATTTATCATATACTACAATTATTTGTAAATTTATTTTTATATTATTTACTAATACATAAAATAAATAATGCAGACTTATGCTATAGAAGTTTACAAAATTTCGGGAGAATAGTTTATGGATTTTTTTTTTGCCTGCATCTTAGTAGAAAATCTAATTATTTTTTATTATGCTTAAATTACAGAATAAATTTGCCTTTATCCTTGTGCTAGTAAGTATGCTTATCACTTCATTAATGCTGCAAGGCAGTGATATGAAATTAAGCAACAAACTTTCGGACATATTACAAGAGATTTTAATAAAACTAAAATCTTTTAACGAAAGGTACCCAGAAGACAAAGTCTATATACATCATGATAAACCTTTTTATAAACCGGGGGAGACTATATGGTTCACGGTGTATGTGCGTGATGGCAAAGACCTAAAACCTTCTGCTCAAAGCGATATTGTAGTAGTAGAAATTATTAATCCAAAGGGTAGTGTAGAAAAGACGATAAAAATTATTGCTAAAAATGGAGTAGCGCAGGGAGATTATTTCTTAGACGCAAACCTTGCAGGA
>CAUJFT010000155.1 GCA_963169475.1 Bacteroidota bacterium
TCATAGGGCATACTTGCTCCTCCGCCAGAAACCGGTACAACGATTTGTCCCCACCCCGATACTTCGGCGGCAATTTTATGCTTAGTTCTTCGCTGTGAGGGTGCATTGTTTAATCCGGAAGAAGTAATGGTCAGAAAAAAATCACTGCTTCTTTGGCTTTCGGAAGTCCAAGTAGAGGCTGGAGATACTGGATATTTAACCCACATAAGCGGGGTGTTGTAAACATGATGTTGGGGGGGGAAGGTAAGGTTATCGGCTGGATTTGCGGTGAAGGGTTCTAGCGAAAAGGTCTGGGACTTCATCGTATTTCCCAATTCTACATAACCTGAATCTGTACTCACTCTATGGAGAAAATCATTAATTTGAAGCGGACCTAATGCGTAATAAACCTTTGTTGAAACCTGAGCGGTTGGGAAGTTACTATCGGGGATAGTATCAATCATATAAATTTCGTTTGTAGTAGGCAAACCACTATAGTCCCAAAAAGATGCCGTAGGGTCAGGGGCGATAACAGAACTTGGTGGTACCGAGTATACCGTATCTGATGTTGCACTTACATAAAAATTGCTTTGTGAAAGCGTAAGTTGTGCTTGTAAAAAGCTAGGGACAAGACAACAAATAAAAATTAAAATAGTCGTTCTCTTTTGCATAAGTTAATTTATTTTAAAAGGTAAAATGATAACGTAATCTTATAAAATGTATGACTATTAAAAAAAAATATATTAGTGCTATAAAGTAAATAATTCTTATTTTGAAAATCATCAATAATTGATGGTAATAAGAGTAAAAGTTAATCACTTATAACTGCTCATTACCCCATTTAATATTAATATGGAGATAAGGCAAAATTAGAGAAAAATATTCGGATTTCTATAAAAATATCAGAATTAAAATTATCCATAGACACATTGCGCTTAGATAGGTTAGGGGAAGTTTCCTATAGTAATTACAAAAATAGCTTTTCTGCATTTGAGAAAAGTATTTTCTTTTGTTAATCTCCATCACTTGTTTTCCTAAACGTATTAGACACCGATAGTTTTGGTATTATTAAAGACACAAAAAATAAAAAAAATAAAAATAAATTTGGATAATAAATTTTCTTGCCGTACCTTTGCACCACTTTTTAACACATCTACTATGTAAAGTGTTGAAAATCATAGAGAGATGTAATTTTAATACTGTCTGAGACTCGGAGTTATATTAGCTCAAAATAAGACAGATTCATGCTTTACAAAGCTAAAGCCGCTGAAAAATTCCCTCCGTTGCTTCCAAATTTTGAAGGAAAGTCAATATCGGTTTTTTTCACCCGCCAATTTTGTAAACCGAATTATAAGTATTAATTTTGCGCCTTCAAAAAAAATAGTTTAAAAATAAATTTAAAAATAAGGAAGCGAAATGCCTACTATTCAACAACTTGTCCGTAAAGGAAGACAAACAGAGGTTTACAAGAGTAAATCCCCTGCGCTTAAAAGTTGCCCTCAACGTCGCGGCGTTTGTACGAAGGTGTACACTACTACCCCTAAGAAACCAAACTCCGCCCTTCGTAAAGTAGCAAAAGTGCGTTTGTCAAGTGGTTCTGAAGTAATCGCCTACATAGGCGGTGAAGGTCACAATCTACAGGAGCACTCCATTGTACTTGTACGTGGAGGTAGGGTAAAAGATTTGCCCGGTGTACGTTACCACATTGTTCGCGGTTCTTTGGACTGTGCGGGGGTAAACAACAGAAAACAAAGTCGTTCTAAATACGGAGCAAAACGCCCCAAACCAGGGCAGCCAGCCGCACCGGTAAAAGGAGCACCTAAAAAGAAATAATTTAAAACACAATCGCTGAATTAAAAAAACATGAGAAAGAGTAGAGCGAAAAAAAGAATTATTTTGGCAGATCCGAAATTCGGAAGCGAAATGGTTAGTAAGTTTGTAAATTACCTCATGCTTG
Organism: Bacteroidota bacterium; assembly: GCA_963169475.1. Taxonomy (GTDB): domain Bacteria; phylum Bacteroidota; class Bacteroidia; order J057; family J057; genus JAAFHL01. Next base: position 1,937 of record CAUJFT010000155.1, read on the forward strand.
ATGGTAAAAAAAGTACTGCTTATGACATCGTTTATGGTGCTTTCGAGATTATTGAAGAAAAAACCAAAGAATCTGGACTTGAAATATTTCAACGTGCATTGTCCAATGTAATGCCTAGTGTAGAAGTAAAATCCAGAAGAGTAGGAGGCGCAACCTTTCAGGTACCCACAGAGGTAAAGCCAGAAAGACAAATTGCGTTAGGAATGAAATGGATAATCAAATATACCCGTGATAAAAGCGGTAAGTCTATGAAAGATAAGCTTGCTGCGGATTTGATTGCTGCCTCTAAGGGGGAAGGCTCTGCCGTTAAGAAGAAAGATGATACGCATCGTATGGCTGAAGCAAACAAAGCATTTGCCCATTTCCGCTTCTAACCTTTTCTTTATCCGTAATTTTACCTCAAGTCGTATCTTAAATTAAAACATACAAATAAAAAATGGCGAATCAAAAAGTTCCTTTGTCCAGATGCCGCAATATCGGAATTATGGCGCATATTGATGCCGGAAAGACTACTACCTCCGAGCGTATCCTCTACTATACAGGTACGGTACATAAACTTGGAGAAGTACATGACGGTGCAGCTACTATGGACTGGATGGAGCAAGAGCAAGAGCGCGGAATTACTATCACCTCCGCCGCTACTACTACTTTCTGGCCCTTCAACGGTGAGCAATACAGGGTAAACATCATTGATACACCTGGACACGTGGACTTCACCGTTGAAGTGGAGCGTTCTCTAAGAGTACTTGATGGTGCTGTAGCTCTTTTTAGCTCAGTAGATGGGGTTGAGCCTCAATCTGAAACCGTTTGGAGACAAGCAGATAAATATCTCGTTCCCCGTATTGCGTTCGTAAATAAAATGGACCGTATCGGCGCAGATTTTTTCATGGTTGAAACTCAGATTCGCGAGATGCTTGGGGCTAACCCAGTGCCTATTCAAGTTCCGATTGGTGCAGAAGAAAAATTTAAAGGAGTGGTGGACCTTATTACCAAGCAGGCTATTGTTTGGAATGAGCATGACCAAGGAATGACTTACAAAGTAATTCCTATTCCTGATGATATGACAGAACTTGTGGACGAGTATAGAACCAAAATGATTGAAGCTATTGCTGAATATGATGACCGCCTCCTAGAAAAATATTTTGAAGATGAATCATCTATTACAGAAGCTGAAATTAATGCCGCATTACGTGCTGCAACAATTGATATGGCTATCAGCCCCATGATGTGTGGTTCGGCTTTCAAGAACAAAGGAGTTCAAGCTCTCTTAGACGCAATTTGTAAATACATACCTTCTCCTTTGGATATTCGGGCAGTTGAAGGCACTAACCCTAAGACAGAACAGAATATCGTGCGCAAGACCGATGTAAATGAACCCTTCTGTGGTCTTGCTTTCAAAATTATGGCAGACCCTCACGTAGGACGTCTCACTTTCTTCCGTGTTTATTCCGGTAGATTGGAAGCGGGTTCTTATGTATTAAATACAAGAAGTGGAGAAAAAGAGCGCATCAGTCGTATCATGCAGATGCACGCCAATAAGCGTAATCCGATTGAAGTGGTAGAAGCCGGCGATATCGCGGCTGCCGTAGGATTGAAAGATGTACGTACAGGGGATACCCTTTGCGACCTTGATAACCCCATTATTTTGGAAAATATTTCTTTTCCTGAACCGGTAATTCGCCTTGCTATCGAGCCAAAATCTACCTCTGATGAGGATAAACTCTCTAATGGTCTTGCTAAACTTTCCGAAGAGGACCCTACCTTTAAGGTTTCTACTGATGAAGAGACGGGACAGACTATTATTGCAGGAATGGGAGAACTTCACTTGGAAATCCTTGTTGACCGCCTCAGAAGAGAGTATAAAGTGGAAGTAAACCAAGGTAATCCACAAGTTGCTTACCGCGAAGCTATCACCGCTTCTATTTCGCATAGAGAGCTTTACAAGAAGCAAACGGGTGGACGCGGTAAATTTGCAGATGTAGAAATTGAGTTCTCTCCACTTGAAGATACCGAAGGTTATGAGTTTGTGAATGACATCAAAGGTGGGGTAATCCCAAGAGAGTTTATCCCATCAGTAGATAAAGGGATTCGTGAAGCCATGAAAGAAGGAGTACTCGCAGGCTATCCTTTGGGAGGAGTGAAAGCAAGGTTATTCTTTGGGAGTTTTCACGCGGTGGACTCTGATTCTCTTTCCTTTGAGCTTGCAGGAAGATACGCTTTTAGAACTGCTTGCGCCAAAGCAAGACCGGTAATTCTTGAACCAATTATGTCTGTGGAGGTAGTAACTCCTGAAGATTATATGGGTTCTGTGGTGGGAGACCTTAATCGTCGTCGTGGACAAATTGAAGGAATGACTAATCGTGGTACTGCCCAAGTTGTTAAAGCAAAAGTACCATTGTCGGAGCTATTCGGATATGTAACTACACTTAGAACGCTCACATCAGGCAGAGCGGCTTCTACCATGCAGTTCTCTCATTATTCAGAGGCTCCAAGAGAGGTACAAGAAAATGTTGTTGCTAAATCAAAAGGCGTTAAAGCATAATCATAAAATGACACAGAAAATAAGAATTAAGCTCAAGTCTTACGACCATAATCTGGTAGATAAATCTGCCGACAAAATCGTTCGTACTGTTAAGCAAACAGGTGCAGTGGTGAGTGGACCGATTCCTTTACCTACTGAAAAGGTGGTAATCACTGTAAATCGCTCCCCACATGTGAATAAGAAAGCCAGAGAACAGTTTGAGGTCTGTTCTTACAAGCGCTTGATTGATATCTTCAGCTCAAGTGCTAAAACGGTGGACGTATTAATGAAATTGGACCTCCCTAGTGGAGTAGATGTTGAGATAAAAGTTTGATAAGTAGTTCTGTTTTGCTACACTTAAATTATCACAAAAGATGGCAGGAATTATTGGAAAAAAAGTTGGAATGACAAGCGTTTTTGACGAAAATCGCAAAAGCATTGCTTGTACACTCATATATGTTGAGCCAAATGTAGTAACTCAAATTAAGACCGCAGATAAAGATGGTTATGAAGCGGTTCAGTTGGCTGCATTTGAAAAGAAAGAAAAAAACACGACTAAACCCCTCTTAGGTCATTTCAAAAAAGCAGACACTACTCCTAAAAAGAAATTAGTGGAGTTCGAGGTTTTTGGCGATGATTTACAACTCGGACAAACCGTAGGAGTAGATGTGTTTGAAGAAGGGGACTATGTGGATGTAGTCGGCACCTCTAAAGGAAAGGGCTTCCAAGGGGTAGTAAAACGCCACGGTTTTAGTGGGGTTGGTATGGGCACTCACGGACAACATAACCGTATGCGCGCTCCGGGTTCACTTGGTCCGGGTTCTACTCCGGGTCGTGTATTCAAAGGAATGAAAATGGGCGGCAGAATGGGAGGTGATAGAGTGAAAGTACAAAACCTAAGGGTTTTGAAAGTATATCCTGAAAAGAATTTGTTAGTTGTCTCCGGCGCAATACCCGGAAGTAAAGGTACTTATGTCATTATTGAAAAATAATATGGAGTTAGCAGTATTAAATATACAAGGGGGACAAACAGGGCGTACTATTACGCTCTCTCCGGAAGTTTTCGGCATGGAGACCCCTAACGACCACGCAATTTACCTAGATGTAAAGTACATCATGGCTAATCAGCGTCAGGGTACGCATAAAACCAAAACCCGAGCAGAGGTAGTGGGTAGCACCAAAAAACTCTATCGCCAAAAAGGAACAGGAAATGCGCGTCAGGGTAATAAACGCTCTCCGCTTCATCGCCATGGTGGTAGAATCTTTGGTCCGGTACCGCACGGCTATGGCTTTAAATTGAATAAAAAGCAAAGAGCTTTGGCTAGGAAAAGTGCTTTGACCTATAAGGCGCAAGAGGCTGCGATTACGGTAGTAGAAAACTTCGTGTTTGATACCCCTAAAACCAAAAATTTCCTTTCACTCCTTGAAAGCCTCAAAGTAAACGGTAAAAAGATACTCTTCGTTCTTCCTGCAACCACAGAGGCTGAACGCGAAGCAAGAATAGCAGCAACTGCCAAAGGCAATGCTCCTAAAAAAGTACTCAATACGGTGTATCTCTCCGGCAGAAATGTACCAAATGTGAATATCGTATCGGCTTCAGACATCAATACTTATGACCTACTTAAAGCGCAGGTTTTAGTGATGACAGAAGATGCTGTTGGTTATGTTAATGAAAAATTATCTTAATTCATTTACGTTATGATTCTGATTCGTCCTATATTATCGGAAAAATCTGTAAAGGCTACCGAACACAAGAAACATCCCTCTTATTCTTTTGAGGTTCATATGGATGCTTCTAAGT
>CAUJFT010000156.1 GCA_963169475.1 Bacteroidota bacterium
ATTATTCTCTGTTGGGATATTATCAGGCGCAGTTATTCCGTGCAGTAAGGTTAGTAGTAGATACGGGGATTCATGCTAAAAAATGGACACGGGAGCAAGCAATCGCTTATATGCTCGCGCATACAGGAATGCCTAAGGGAGATGTTACTGCCGAAATTGAGCGGTATATCGTGGAGCCGGGTCAGGCGTGTGCGTATAAGGTAGGACAGTTGAAAATACTGGAGCTGCGAGAAAAAGCGCGTCAATCAATGGGTACAGATTTTTCCTTGAAGTATTTTCATAATATGATTTTAAAAAATGGGGCAATGCCCTTAGAAATTATGGATAAGGTAAATGATGATTTTATCCATTCTTCGCTTATGAATAAGGGAAAGGGGCGATAATGTAATTGATTGAGGAAAAAAGAACGTTTCCGTGTTTTCTTATCTTTTTTGTAAATGGGTAAAGTTTCATATTTTTGCACCTCACATTAATATTGCCAAAGTTTACAGGGTCAGTAATATTGATTATCTTGATTATGAAGGAGTTTTTTATCGTGCTTTCGTAACCTCATTTATAAATCTACATAAAACTATAAAATAATGCACCTTTTTTTTATAAGAGAGATTGACGGTAATAGAGGTTACCTTGATGCAGAGGAAACGGCTCATTGTATTCGGGTTTTGCGAAAATCGGAGGGTGATACACTTTTTGGTATTGATGGTAAAGGCGGGTATTATGAGTGTGTTATTATTCAAAAAGCCAAGAATAGCGTTACCTTAGAAATTAAAAGTCGGATAGAGGGGTTTGGAGAAAAGCCAGAAGGGCGGATAATCCTTGCGGTTTCGCCTTTGAAACAGAAGGAGCGTTTTGAATGGTTAATAGAGAAGTCGGTGGAATTGGGAGTAGATGAAATATACCCTATTATTTGCCGTTACACCATCACGGATAATATCAAACCCGAACGGCTTTTGAGTATTATACAATCAGCAGCAAAGCAATGTAAACGGGCTAAATTTCCGGTACTGCACCACGCGCACTTGTTTGCAGCATTTTTAAAAACGAAAAACCTTCCTGATTTGGGGCTAATTGCCTATTGTGAGGCAAGTAAGCATTTGAATCATTTCGGACCAGAAATAGAAAAGCAAAAGGAGGCATTGTTGTTAGTAGGTCCGGAAGGCGATTTTCATGCCCATGAAGTAGAGGCTGCGGAGTCCGTAGGGTTTCATACCGTTTTGCTTGGCGAAAGCAGGCTACGAACGGAAACCGCAGGATTATTTGGATTGAGTTTGCTCAAAGGGTATATCGGGTACTGATTAATACAAGCATTCGCCATCTAATTGGTAAGAATAGGAAATCGGATAATGAAAGTACTTCCGTGATTTTTGCCATAGCTCTCTACTTCGATGTCTCCGCATTGTAGCTCCATGAGTTTTTTGCTGATAAATAGTCCTAATCCAGTAGATATTTCGTTCCCAGTGGGTCTGATGTTAAGTTTAGGGAACTTTTGGAATAATCGTTCCTTCTCTTCGGGGGTGAATCCGGGACCTGAGTCTTTTATCTTAATCACGCCCTGATTATTTTCTGCGTGTAGATGTATGTATATAGTTGTATTTTTGGCGGAATATTTCACGGCATTGTTAAGAATATTATCTACTACTTGATAGGTTTTTATGGGGTCTAACTCAATTATAAAATCTTTCTCAATACTGGCTTCAATTTTTTGCCCCTTTTTTAGGGCATCAATGGAGTTTTGTTCAATCACTTCTTCTATGAGTTTATCTAAGTGTATTTTTTGCTTTTGTATATCAATGCCTCCGCTTTCGATCATGGTAATCTGCCGGAGGTTTTCGATTAAATGAATGGCTTTTTGAGCGGAATGACTCACATAGTTGTTATATTTTCGGATTGCCTGCAAGTCTTTTTCTTGTGCAATAATCTCCGTAAGTCCCAGAATTGCGTTCACAGGACTTTTTAGGTCGTGAGAAATCATTTGAAGGAAATCCTTATTCATATCTAAAGAGCCGACAAGTTTTTTATTAAATTCGGTTAGCCCTGCATTTTGAGTATTAAGTTTTTCCTTTTGGTTATTCATCTCTTGATTATATTTTTGTAGCAATTCTTGCTGTGCTAATAACCGGAAAGTATATTCATAAACCAACCTTCTATAATAGGCTATTCCGACAATTACGGTCAGTAAAAACGAGAGAAAAACTATCCAGAATATTACTAACATGTCTGTTTTTTTATCATAGTATAGAGGAGGAATAAGCTGTGCTGCTATCCCGTAGAATAAGGTACCAAAGGCAGAAATTCCTACGGTTAGCTTCATATAATAGGCTTCTTCGGGTGTGAAAATTACAAGGGGTAAAAAAATAAAGCTTGCTAACTGCATGGTAACCATGAATAAAGACATCCATGAAAAAGGATAAAATAAAATTACCGAAGTTATTGTAATGATGGTAGGGGTGATGATTAGGAATAATTTTGCTAATAGGGGTCTTTTAATATGGTTTAGATATAGTGGTAACATATTAAAAATCAGTGCAGGTACACCAGCAAGACAGAGTAGCGGGGTAGTATTTGCTAAATAGACTAAGGTAGGCAAGATAAGTAAGGTAAAAAGTACACATATCCCGTTTACCCAAGAAATAGTCATGTTTTTTATCTCACTATATTGGGAGATTGTACCTATCTTGTTGATTTTACCGATGAGTGTATTCCATATTTCAAATATATACATTATTTTAAGGACAATCGTTTCTTTTTCTGCAAATATGCAATAAATTTGCCAAAGGAAAAACGCGTTAATATAAAAGAAGACTTTTCTGATGTAAGGTTTTTCTGTTTTTGAAACAATTTTTTTTTTAAGTTCGTCAAAAAAAAACTATCAGCTCCATATTTCATGAGGAAAGTAAAACGATTTACGTTGCAGGAATATACGGAAGGAATTTTAAATGGAAACAAAATGATGTTGAGCAAGGCGATTACGCTTATGGAGAGCAGACTCCCGGAGGATTATACCCTTGCTCAATCTGTGATTTCGGCTTGTTTGCCTTATACAGGAAGGAGTTTCCGAATTGGGATAACTGGTGTACCGGGTGCTGGAAAAAGTACTTTTATAGAAGCATTCGGTACGATGATAGCCGAAGAAGGGAAAAAAATAGCGGTACTCACGATTGACCCTACAAGTGGAATTTCGGGAGGGAGTATTCTCGGAGATAAAACCCGAATGCAGACACTCTCCGTACATCCTAATGCGTTTATCAGACCTTCGCCAGCGGGTACTTCTTTGGGTGGGGTTGCCCGCAAAACGCGCGAAATTATGCTCCTGTGTGAGGCAGCAGGCTATGATTATGTGGTTGTGGAAACGGTGGGAGTTGGGCAGTCTGAAA
>CAUJFT010000157.1 GCA_963169475.1 Bacteroidota bacterium
AATTATCGCAAGAGGAAATAAAAATTATCCCTCTACGGCACCTGGTACTGTGTTTGATGATAGTTATTCTATGAACACTATAGATTTGTGTCCGGTTGGGGCTTTGACCTCACGCCAATCGCGATTTAGTGCAAGGGTGTGGGAAATGAACTCAACCCCTTCAATCTGTACAAGGTGTAGTAAAGGGTGTAATACTTATGTATGGATTAGGGACAATAAGGTGATTCGGCAGACTCCAAGAGAAAATCTTGAAGTTAATCAATATTGGATGTGCGATTCCGGACGATTGGATACTGCCCAATATTCAGAAAACCGCGTTTCCGGCATAAAACTCAAAGGAGATATTCCGGTGATATTTGAAGAAGGGTTGAAAAAAGCCTCTGATTTACTAAAACATCACTCAAAAGGAAGAATTTTGTTTGTGGGTTCGCCTTTCGCTTCGGCAGAGAGCAACTACGCCCTGAAAGAACTTTCTAAGAAAATCGGGAGAGATAACGAGATGGTATTTCTTCCACACATAGAAGAAGGCTGGGGAGATGATTTCCTCCGAAGAAATGACCGTACCCCTAATACAGCTTCTTGCAAGTTAATGGGCTTCAAAGAAGTTGGGCAGCATTACCTCAAAGAAAAACTACATTTATTTGAAATGTATGTAGTGATTGAAGACGAAATTTTACTGAAATCCGCAGGAGAGTTACTTTCCCATAAGCCCGGTCTTGTATTTGCTACGCATTATTTCGAAAATAGTGAAAGCGTAGAGGTATTACTCCCCGCCGCGCTCCAAATTGAAGGGCAAGGGATTTATATTAATGAGCAACAAATCCCTCAATATGTGCGCCAAGTGAAGGAGGTTCGTCAGATGACCCCGGAAATATGGATGTCTATTTCAAAGAGCCGCTTGGATAAGGGGGCGGTCTATAAGGATAAATGGAGAGATATTGAAAATGTCTTTGATGTAATGCCTACTTGGAAAATGATTGATAAAATTGCGGAAATGAGTGGGATTAATCTCGGGTACGAAACCCATAAAGAGATATTTGGTAAAATGAAGCATGAATATGATATTTTTAAGACCATGAAAATATCATATAAAATACAAAAAGAATCGTTTAAAAACACACAATTTGAATTTGCCACAGGGTTATAAACCTTTAAGCAAATTTTGAATATATAAGATTTTATCTCAAACTTGCAGCCACGTTTGCAGGAAATCAAATAAATGCTCAAAAGCAATTTTATATGACTAAAGAACAACTTTGTTTGTTGATGAATTTAACGGTGTTTGCGCCGGCAATAGGGATTCCTCTCCTATTGTTTATGAAGCAAAGTGCAGCCAAATATATTGCACTCATTGCGTCTTTTATCCCTTTCGTAATGAGTTTATTGCTTCTTTTTGGGTATCTTGGGGTTTCGTCTTCTCCTGAAAGTAATGGATTTGTTTTGTATTCTTCCTACAAGTGGTTGAATCTACCCGGAATGGACGTGAACTTTACTACCGGTTTAGACGGAATTTCTGTCCATTTACTTTGGCTTACCACGCTTATTTTTCCTATATCTATCTATTTCTCGTGGCGTTCTATTGATACTTACGAAAAGCCTTATTATGCTTTACTGTTATTATTGGAAGTGGGGGTAATCGGCTTTTTCGTATCTTTAGACTTACTGCTTTTTTATGTGTTTTTCGAGATGGTACTTATTCCTATGTATTTCATAATAGGAATTTGGGGCGGGAAAGACCGTATTTATGCCTCTGTTAAATTTTTCCTTTACACCTTGATAGGCTCTCTGCTAATGCTTATTGCTATTATCTATGCAGGGCTTCATAGTAATTCTGAATTTCTGTTTACCACAGACTATCATAGAATCTTAAAAGCGGGCTTTTCTCCGGAAGTACAAACTTGGCTGTTTTTGGCATTTACCCTTAGTTTTGCTATCAAAGTTCCCATGTTTCCTTTGCACACGTGGTTACCCGATGCACACGTGCAAGCCCCTACGGCCGGCTCTGTAATCCTTGCGGGAGTTTTGCTCAAAATGGGAACTTACGGCTTAGTTCGCTTTTCTCTTCCCTTGTTTCCAATCGCTTCGCACCAATTCTCTGATATTATGTGTATTCTTGCAGTTATTGGCGTTATTTATGGCGGCATGGCTGCAATGGTTCAGACTGATATAAAGAAACTAGTGGCTTACTCTTCGGTATCACACATGGGTTTTATTGTATTAGGAATTTTCGCTTTTAGTAAAGATGCGATGAGCGGAGCGATTATCCAAATGATTGGGCATGGAATCTCTACCGGCGCGCTCTTCCTTTTGGTAGGAATGATTTATGACCGCCGACATACCCGTGAAATCAAGGATTATCAAGGAATTGCAAAACAAGTACCTGTATTTACACTGATGTTTATGATTACCGTTTTCTCGTCCGTAGGTTTACCCGGTCTTAACGGATTTATTGGAGAATTTTTGGTATTGATAGGAACCGGTTCGCAAGAAGGTACCCGCGTATATGCTTTCTTTGCCGCAACCGGAGTAATCATTGCTGCGGTATATCTATTGTGGATGTTCCGCCGAGTTATGTTCGGAGAGTTAGATAAAGAGGCAAACAAAAAATTATTAGACCTAAATCGTCATGAAGTAGGTTTGTTAATGCCTTTGATTGCTTTGATGTTTATTATGGGTTTCTATGCCACGCCTTTTCTGCGCGAAATTAACAAAAGCTCTGACCCCTTAGTTCAGTATGTGTTGGAAAAGAACGGAGTGGTTATTCCGGTTGCTACCCCACCAGCGGTTACTCCTAACCAAGTGGTGCCTCCAACCCTCAATCAGCCTACCGGACACGAAGGACACAATCATTGATAAATATATCTCGTTGAGAATAGAAAAACCGCCGGAGTTCATCGGGCGGTTTTTTTTGTAATGAAGCGATTCGGGCTTTGAGTATGTTAGAAATTACCAATTTCTATTTTCGCGCTCCCGCGGGCATTTACGACGGCTTTGAGGGTGTCTTCCTCTGTTTGAATTTCTTGTAACTGTATTTCAAAAATTTCGGCATTGAGAATAACATGGTCTCCTATATGAAGCGTGGATAGTTTGTCTTTTAGTAAAGCCACTAAGTTTGCCCAATGTTCTTTCGAGATTTTAAGAAGTTGAGATAGAATGATTTTACGAATTTTATCTTTGAATAGATTTAATAAAAATTTTACGGGTAAAGCGGCTTTGGTGAGTTCAAATGAGAAAGGCGTAAAACGAATAAACTCCTTTTCGTCCGGAAAAATATCCATGATAGCTTTTCCCGTAAAAGGAATTTTGAGAGAGAGACCCATGATTTGAACGGAAACTTCCTGATGACTATTGAAGTGTATCAATCCGTTTTTGTCTGTATGAATATTTACCGCTTTAATATGCACTTTTTGAATAAAGCTATCCTGCTCAATCACTTTGTCTTTTAAAAAATTTTCTATAAACCGAAACCCTATAATCCCCGATAGTTGTAACTCATCAATCGGATTAAGTTGGTTTGCGGGAATAAAATCCGGTAAATCCATAACAGGTTCTGCATAGGGAGACAGCCCGACAACTGCCTCCGGGTATAATGGCACAGAAACGGTAGTATAGATTTTCCCTTCACTACACTTTATTGGCGCAGCATAAACGGGATATTTACCGGGTTGCAGATATACCTTTAAGTCGTATTGTTCAGATATTTCTATGGGATTTTGCATGACGTTCCAAGCAAGGGTAACATATTTTTTGATGGAGATTTCGTCTCTTAAAAGCTTTTCAATAGTTTTTTTGATAGACTTAATTTGAGCGTCTAATATCACTTCAAGGATACCTTTAATCGGAAGCGAAACCCCTCCGATATTGAAAACAGGGTCATTCTCCCAAAAATAAGTTCCCTTTACTGTAGTCTGAAGTTGCCATTGAGGAGTAATTTCCGGACGAATCTCAAAAGTTACTTTTATATCCACATCAATTTCTTCAATATTTTTACTTAACTTGGGAAGCCAAGAAAGAAAGGTGTTTTTCCCAATAAATAATTCCGCGCGAATGGGGGCAATAATCAGGATTCCATCATCTTGCGCATGTACCTTAAAAGCACTTCTTTTGACAACTACTACCTTAACATCGTCATATTCTGCTACATTTCCTTGATAAAGCACGGGTTTAAGTACTTCATTGATTTTCTGCTCAATGTCACGGGTGGGGAGTATAATCTGAATATTCAAAGTAAATAACTGATTTGTACGGAGATTCTTGTAAGATTAAAAAGCAAAATTAGCGTTTTTTTCCCGTTTATAGAAATAGAATTTTGTGGTTTTTCTGGAAATTTCTTTACCTTTGTGTCCAAATCAAAGGATATGAGCAAATTAGGAAAATTGTTAAATCAAAATCCGCTACTTTCTTTTGCCCAAAATAAGTACATATTGGTGCTTGTCATAGCCGCGCTTTGGCTGATTTTTTTTGATAAGTATAGCATAGTCTCCCAAAAAAAAATGGCAAAATCTATTGAACGCCTGAAATTAGACAAGGCGTTTTATATACAAGGTGCAGAGGATACGGATTATGAAATTGAAAAACTTACCACTGACCCAGCGGAGTTAGAGAAATACGCCCGCGAAAAATATTGGCTCAAAAGAAAAAATGAAGATTTATTTATTATCACAGATGAATAATTGAAAATTGTCTTTTTTGTTCTATCCCAAGATTAGCAAGACAAATTTGTAATTGAGTATAAAAATGGGAGGATTTATCGTGAGAGATACGATAGGTGCCTCCAAAAAAAATAATAAAAATAACAGATAAATGCAACGTACGGAAATTAAAGAATTATTAAAAACAATACCTTCCTCTCAGGAAGTTTTAGTAAAGGGGTGGGTTAGAACCTTCCGGAACACACAGTTCATCGCCTTAAATGACGGTTCGACTATTCAGAATGTGCAGGTTGTCGTGGATTATCTGAATACTCCGGAAGCGTTGTTAAATATGATTAAGACAGGAGCATGTATTTCTGTTACTGGTAACTTAGTACCCTCTACGGGGGCGGGGCAGTCGGTGGAGGTAAAGGCTTCCACTATTGAAATTTTAGGGGAGGCAGACCCTGAAACCTACCCGATTCAGCCCAAGAAGCAT
>CAUJFT010000158.1 GCA_963169475.1 Bacteroidota bacterium
TACCACACTCACCGCGCCCTATCAGGAGTGGAACGGAAAAACGAAAGACGGAAAAGATGCACCCGAAGGAGTTTATACCTTTAAGGCAGTAGGAGCAATCAACACAGGAAATACCTTTGAACGTTCGGGAACTATTACCTTGATACGGTAAAAATAGGAAAGACATATCAAGGTTATCGGAATTTACATAAGTAGTAGGGTTGGCTATTTTGATAGTCAAGGGTTTTGTTTGTTGTTTTCTTTGAGGATTGATAAGTACTTATCGGTGAAAAACGAAGAAGATAAAATTGAATAGGGTCATTGATTATCAAATATTTGAATAAAAATATTGTATTCGTTTTTTACCCACCCATACTTATGGTTGTAAACTATTAGTTAGACCCAACCGCTGATTGTGAGATATAGATAGCAAATATCAATATTTCGGGAATGTTTTTAATTAGGATTTAGAAAAAAGTGAGGCAAAAAACAGCGTCACCAATGCAAGGCTTGTGGGAAGAAATTTCAGTTAGGTTATTCGTATGCGAGTTGCCACCTTGGAGTCGAACAACAAATCGTAAGTATGTCTCAAAATGGGAGTGGAGTTCGCGACACAGTTCGAGTCTCAAGGTAAGCAGTCGTACTGTAACGCAAGAATTGTTAAAAAAAGAATGGAATAAAGCATATAAACGAGTGTATTATTCGAAAGCAATATGACAATGATGACGTATTAAATATTAGGTATAAATATGGCTTATCGCCGAGGCGTACGAGATGTAGCCTATTGTAATTGGATTATTAATTAACCAATATTTTTTTTAGTTCCGCATAAAATCCTAATAGAATACACTACCTGTTTTTTTGTTATGCCTACCGCAAGCCAATCTCGTAGGGGTGAAATAATGCTAATTCCTATAAATAATAAGTATTCCGCTTGCACGGTATAGTTTTCTTTAGATAAAAAATAATACGGTTTCTCCTATTAAGAAAAACCGTATCTATAATCATTCTATTAGCCTCACAAAAAACAAATAGAAAAAATCTTTATGTGTAATTTCTTTGAGTAAGTTTGACGTTTTCAAACACAAGTGCTTCCTTATGAAGTTCCTCATTTATCCCTTCTCCCTTGTACTCCCAAGCGGCAGCATAACAGAAAGCCTCGTCATTTCTCAATGCTTCTCCGTCTGGTGTTTGGTGGTCTTCACGGAAATGCCCTCCACATGATTCATCTCTATGATAAGCATCTTGTATCATCAGTTTGCCTAATTCAAAGAAATCCGCTATTCTCCATGCTTTTTGAAGTTCGGGGTTATAGCCCTCTCCGGAACCAGGTATGTTTACATTTGACCAAAACTCTTTTTCCAAGGCAGTCATTAGTTCTATTGCTTTAGCTAAGCCTTCTTTTGTTCGGGAAATACCACAATAGTCCCACATAATTTTCCCTAATTCCTTATGAAAATCATCTGCTGTTTTCTTCCCCTTTACTGCCAGAAGGCGGTTTGTCATATTTTGGGTTGCCTCTGCTGCTTTTTTAAATTCCGGATGGTCAGTAGTTACTTTTCCTGCTTCCGAAAGCCCCAGTTCCCCGGCGAGATAATCCCCAATCGTAAAAGGAATCACAAAATAACCATCTGCAAGCCCTTGCATTAGCGCGCTTGCTCCAAGGCGATTGGCTCCATGGTCAGAGAAGTTCGCTTCTCCCAAGGCATAAAGACCGGGGAGTGTGGTCATTAAATTGTAATCTACCCATAATCCGCCCATGGTATAATGAACCGCGGGGAAAAGCACCATGGGTTCTTTATAGGGGTCTCTATCGGTAATTAATTTATACATATCAAACAAATTGCCATATTTGGCTTTGATTGCTTCTTCGCCAAGACGTTTAATGGCATCTTTGAAATCAAGATATACTGCATCTCCTGTTTTTAGTACGGAATGCCCTTCATCGCACATCATTTTTGCGTTTCTTGCGGCGACATCACGTGGAACAAGATTTCCGAAAGAAGGATATTTTCTTTCCAAATAATAATCTCTTTCGTGTTCGGGAATTTCGTTGGCGTGCCGAAAATCTCCTTTTTGTTTAGGCACCCAAACCCTGCCATCATTTCTTAGCGATTCGGACATTAGGGTTAATTTTGATTGATGCGTTCCCATTACAGGAATAGAAGTGGGGTGAATCTGAACATAACAAGGATTTCCGAAGAATGCTCCTTTTTTATGAGCGCGCCATGCTGCCGTAACGTTTGAGTGCATAGCATTCGTAGAAAGGAAATATACATTTCCGTAGCCACCCGTACAAAGCAGTACCGCATCTGCTGCGTATTTTTCAATCTCTCCAGTAACTAAGTTTTTGGTAATAATCCCCCTTGCTTTTCCATCTACTACCACTACGTCTAACATTTCTCTACGCGTATAGGATTTAACCCTACCCAAACCAATTTGGCGGTTAAGGGCAGAATAAGCACCAAGTAGAAGTTGTTGTCCGGTTTGACCGCGTGCGTAAAAGGTACGAGAGACTTGCGCCCCTCCAAATGAACGATTATCCAAATACCCACCGTACTCTCTTGCAAAAGGGACCCCTTGTGCCAC
>CAUJFT010000159.1 GCA_963169475.1 Bacteroidota bacterium
GTCCATAATCTAATCCCGTATCAATCACTCCCACCTTGATATTGGAACTTCCTTTCGTATATTCCCATGCCTCAAATGTCTGAATCCGCGGGTGATGCCATTGAGCCGTAATAGAATCATCGTCAGGGGTAACCGTATGTAAAATTCGCCTTTTATTAGGCTCCGCATACTCCACTAACCCCGACTGTTCAAGCTCCTGAATGATTGAAAACGCTGTACCTATTTCAAATCGGAGTGTGAAAATTCCAGAAATAGGTAACGACTCCGATTGTATCGTCAGGCTTTTGGCTGATTGAAGGTGGGTTAAAAAAGGAAATTCTGTTTTTAGTATATTTCTTTCAGAAGATAGAGTCGCTTCATCACCATGCGCCCTAAGAAATGAAGCCAAAGTAGCTGCTTGTGAATTAAATTTTACATTCAACTCTACTTGCCCCCTCAAAACCCAAAAGCTACTCCAAATCCCACATAATAGCGTCAATTTACGGACGATATCCGAATATCTCATGTTCATTGTTCAATTTTTAACAAAAGTATATAAAATCCAAAATAAATTTGTATCTTTTTTTTTCTAATACGTATTATTTTGCTACATTTGGCTTCTGTTTCTCCAAATCTTTTATGGATATACAAGCCGAACGAAATATTGGTTTTGGTAATTGATTAGTATAAAAATAAATTGTCGAATAAATCGTTAAAGATAGCATTAATCATACTTAATTTTATGAAAAAAGTTAGCCTTCTATTGTTGATACTCTGTGTGTTTTTTACAGATACACTATTCGCTCAGACAAATATTAGCTGTTCGCGTAGAGATATTTGTTATTGGAATGAAAATACAAAGGACTTTGATGAGTGCGAGGGATATGACGAATACTCCCTTTTCAAAATTAATGCTGCCGAAACAATGTTTGAACATACTACGCCCGAAATGTCGTCTGCTTATTTTATCAAAGAAAAAACGCAAGACCCCGAAACTGGCGTTTGGATGCTTTCGGTAACTAGTGATGTAGGGAATGACTACTTGTATTTCATAGATATAGAATCAAAAGAGATACGAATAGCAGCAGAATCCGAAGGAGAAATGCTAATGATTCGCTTTACGATAAAAAAAGCGTGGGCGGACGAATAATAAAAGCCATTTTAAGTGTAAAAATGGACGGCTTATTAGGCGTTGCCTCTCTCAATTATATTTTTAATCATAGTTTGCCCAATATTTGGGTAATAGTGATTGTGAATTTATTTTTCGTAGCACCTGCGGGTGTATGCCCGCGGGCGAATACATGCGAGTTGTGAATTTTTATTCATAATCACTAATGTAGTTCTTGTTTGAATAAATATATCTTGACTTTTTGCATTTTGGTAGGCAAGAAAATAACAATTATCCGCTATTTTCTTACCTTTGTCAGAGTTTTCTAAATAGGCTTTTTACGATTATTTAACTTCTTTCGATAGTATTATGAAGATACAATATAATTCCCCTGTAATTTTGACGTTTTCAATCATTTGTACCTTGATACTCATTTTGAGTGGCTTTTTGGGAGACGGATTCAAAATACTCTTTACCGTAACTCCGGATATGAGTATATCTTCGCCCTCTACCTATTTCCGCTTGTTTTCTCATGTTCTCGGACATGCGAATTGGCATCATTGGCTGGCAAATGCCTCCTTACTCCTATTAATTGGTCCCGTAGTAGAAGAAAAATACGGAGGTAGAGATTTGGTCATTATGATTCTATTTACTGCTTTTATCACCGGAGTACTTCAAATTACACTCTTTCGAGAAGGGCTGCTTGGAGCAAGCGGAATTGTGTTTATGCTCATTTTGCTCAGCTCTTTTACCAATTTTTCACAAGGAAAAATCCCCCTTACTTTTATCATTGTAGCGATTTTATACATAGGAGGAGAAATTGTAAATAGCATTAATGCTACCGACCATATTTCCCAATTTGCACACATTATTGGAGGAATTAGTGGCTCCGGATTTGGGTTTTGGCTTGGAAAACATGATAAAAGAAAAAAATAAAGAAAAATAAATTTTTCGGTTTATTAGGTTTTAGTGTTTCTAAATAAAGTACATAATCCCTGTTTTGAAAATCATGCAATGATTGATAATAACAGAATTAAAAACTAATCACTAAAAACTAATCACTAAAAAACCTCAATAGTGCTAAAAACCGAATTTTATAAATAATAGATACAATGAATAAAATCATATTGGGCTTCTCACTCATTCTTTGTTTAGCCGTTTCCTGCAAAAATAAAACCAAGGAATCTCATCAAGAGCATATCGCCGCCGGAGACCCTCATTCTTTTGCGAAGCCGAATGAAGCCGTGATAACACATCTTTCGTTAGACATAGAGACGGATTTTGAGAAGAAGATTATCGCTGGTAGGGCAGATATTTCATTTGAGAGAAAGAAAGATGCTAAAGAAATCATATTAGATACAAAACAACTTACGATTGATTCTGTTCAGATTACAGAAAAAAACAGAAGCAGACACAAAGTGAATTTCAAATTAGGAGAGAAAGATAGTGTTCTTGGAACCGCCCTACATATTCCGATTGATGACGAAACCGGTCAGATTCATGTATATTACAAAACAAGCCCAGGAGCAGAAGCCCTTCAATGGCTAACCCCCGAACAGACTCAGGACAAAAAATATCCTTGCCTCCTCACACAATCTCAAGCCATTAATGCCCGCACATGGATACCGGTACAAGATGGACCCGGAATACGTTTTACCTATGATGCAAAGGTAAAAGTTCCCTCTACCTTAATCGCCCTAATGTCTGCCGAGAACCCCCAAAGAAAAAACGAAACGGGAATTTATCATTTTAAGATGAAACAACCCATTCCCGCCTATTTATTGGCTTTATCAGTAGGAAATTTTGGCTTTTCACCAATTAGCGAGCGGTGCGGAGTCTATGCTGCCCCCGAAATGTTAGAGAAATGCAAGTATGAGCTTACTGAAACCGAAAAAATGATTCAACTTGCCGAAAACCTCTACGGAAAATATGCTTGGGACAGGTATGATATTCTGATACTCCCCCCAAGTTTTCCCTTTGGAGGAATGGAGAACCCACGTCTCACTTTCGCCACTCCCACTATTATTGCCGGCGACCGCTCATTAGTAACATTAATTGCGCATGAATTAGCACATTCTTGGTCGGGAAACTTGGTTACCAACTCCACTTGGAATGATTTCTGGCTAAACGAGGGATTTACGGTTTATTTTGAATACAGGATAATGGAAGCCCTTCAAGGCAGAGACTACTCCGAAATGTTAGTTACCCTTAGCCTGCAAGACTTACACTTAGCACTAAAAGACTTAGGAGAGACCTCTCCAGATACCCGCCTGAAACTCGACTTAAAAGGCAGAAACCCCGATGAAGGCGTAACGGATATTGCCTATAATAAAGGATATTTTTTCCTTAGATTAATGGAAGAAACATTAGGGCGGGAAAAATGGGACACCTTTCTCAAAACTTATTTTACAGAAAATGCCTTCAAAACAATGAATACGGAAGCATTTCTGAAAAAAGTAACCCCCTTATTCTCCCCAGAGCAACTCTCAAAAATCAAGATAGAAGAATGGGTGTATAAACCCGGGCTTCCTCAAAACTGCCCAAAACCTCAATCCGTTTTATTTGCTATGGCAGATACATTTAGGCAACAGCATTTTGAAAAAAACACATGGGACGCTAACGGTACCAAAAGATGGAATACGCATATCTGGGTGCATTTTCTAAGAGGGTTACCGTCTCCTACACCACTTGAAAAAATGGCTTCACTAGATAAGGTCTTTCATTTTTCTCAAAGCCAAAATGCCGAAATACAAGCTATTTGGTTTGAAAAGTCGCTACAATCCGGGTATGAGCCAGCATACCCCGCTATGCGTGTTTTCCTTACAGAAGTAGGGCGGCGCAAATTCCTCATGCCTTTGTACAAAGAAATGATAAAAACTGAAAAAGGAAAGGCAATGGCACAAGATATATACAAAACGGCAAGAGCCAACTATCACCCCATTTCACAAATGAGCGTGGACGAAGTATTGAGATACCACCCGCTCCCGAATTAGTTCGTTTCCCGCATCGCCTCAATGAAATGATGGCAGATGTATTCAATTTGAGAATAGGTCAGTTCAGAGTGCATCGGGAGGCTTAATACCTCTCCAGTGAGCCGTTCCGTAATCGGTAAATCACCCTCTTTGTAGCCATAAGCAAGATAGGCGGTTTGAAGATGAGACGGAATCGGATAATAAATCATATTAGGAATCCCCTTTTTATCCAAAATACTCTTGACAGCATCTCTTTTCGCTCTTCCTTTGGTGATTCTTAGGGTATATTGATGATATACATGCTTTACAGTTGGGGCAACAAACGGGGTTTTTATCCCCTCCACATCTTTTAGGCATTGATTATAATAAAGAGACGCTTGACTACGGGAAGCGTTGTAACGGTCTAAATGTTTGAGCTTAACGGAGAGAATTGCCGCTTGTATTGCATCTAAACGACTATTTACGCCTATACTTTCGTGATGATACCGGACTTTTTGTCCATGATTACAAATCATTCGGATTTTTTCGGCTAAGAAATCATCTTGCGTGAAAATTGCTCCTCCATCTCCGTATGCCCCTAAGTTTTTGCTTGGATAAAAAGACGTACACCCAATATCACCCAAGGTTCCGGTTTTATACACGCTACCATCTAAAAAAGTAACCTCCCCCCCTATCGCTTGGGCATTGTCTTCAATCACAAATAAGCCGTTTTCTCTGGCTATTTTCAAAATGCTATACATATCCGCCGAGTGTCCATATAGATGAACAGGGATAATTCCCTTGGTTTTGGGCGTAATTTTTGCTTTAAGGTCGTGGATATCTAAACCAAATGTCTCCGGACAAACTTCCACAAAAACCGGTTTCAGCCCCAGAAGCGCGATGACCTCTATCGTAGCAATATAAGTAAATGAAGGAGTAAGAATTTCATCTCCGGGCTCCACCCCCATTCCCATAAGTGCCACTTGTAAAGCGTCTGTTCCATTTGCACAAGCGATTACATGCTTTACATTAAGATATGCTCCCAATTCTGCTTCGAATTGTTTTACGGCTGCCCCCCCTATATATTGTCCTTTTTCCAACAAATCCATGATAGAAGCATCTACTTCTGCCTTAATTTCATGGTATTGTGCAACTGTATCTACTAATTTAATATCCATATTGTATTTTTATTAAAAGTAAAATCACTAAAATGATTAAATTTGCACACAAAATTACGGCTTTTATTCCAAAGAAGATGATAAAAATAAACCTCAAGTATAACTCTCTGAAAATTATACCTCTTGTTATAGCTTTTATAGCAATGGGTAGTCTTAAAATTTCTGCCCAAGTGAATATAGCAGATTCCACTATTTCATTATGGATGCTTCAAGTAGGCTACAAAGGATTCCTACCCGGGGGAGATATGGCAAGTCGCTACGGTTTTACTTCAACTGCCGGATTAACCGTAGGTTACAAATGGACATCGGGATATTACGTAACGGCAGGGGCGCACTCGCTTTTCGGAGGAAAAATAAAAGAAGATTCTATATTAAGAAATATTACGATTGAGGGATTTCTCATAGATAATGAAGGTAATTTTGTAGCTCCCCGACCGTCTGAAACCGGCTTTATTGTTCCATTTTCCGTTGGAAAAATCTTCCAAACCGGATTTGCACCCAATAAGAACTCTGGGATATATGCAGAAATAGGAGGACAATTTATACAACACAGAGTATGGTTCAATATACCCCGTAATCGGGTTCCTGCCCTGACAAAAGAATATCAAAAAGGGTACGACCGCCTTACCAATGGGGTAGGAATAACCCAATCCATAGGATACCGGAATTTTTCAAATAATAGTTTTTATAATTTTTCCATTGGATTAGATTTTAGCCAGAATTTTACCCAAAATCGCCGCGCTATGGACTTCGACACTGGACAAAAAGATACCCGAAAACGTATAGACCTTTTGTTTGGTATCAGTATAAATTGGATATTTCCAATCTACAAACAAGCCGATGATAAAGTACATTATTACTGATGAGGAATAATTGCGCCATGATTATTCGGGAAATTAATAGAAAATATTGAGATAGTTTACAAAGAATAATTAATTATACACTTATTAAAAGAGAAAAGCCATGATTTATCGAAGTAAAGCCCCTTTAAGGCTTGGGCTTGCAGGAGGCGGGACAGATGTAAGTCCTTATTGTGATATATACGGAGGCGCAATCTTAAATGCGACTATCAACATGTATGCACAAGTCGCCATAGAGCCTCTTTCCGAAAATAAAATTATACTAAACTCCATAGATAGGAAAAGAATTGTAGAGATTCCGCTTACCAAAGAGCTTGAATTGGACACCACAGATGGCGAACTTGTCTTGCTCAAAGGGGTTTACAACCGGATTGTGAAAGACTTTACACATAAACCCCTCCCTTGTAAAATCACCACTTATGTAGAGGCACCCTTAGGCTCTGGGCTTGGCACCTCCTCTACCTTAGTCGTGGCAATCCTCGGAGCCTTTACCGAATGGCTAAAATTACCGCTTGGAGAATACGATATTGCACACCTTGCCTATGTCATAGAACGAATAGACTTAAAGATGGCAGGGGGGGCGCAAGACCAATACGCTGCTACATTTGGTGGAGTTAATTTTATGGAGTTTTACGATAGCCAAAAGGTAATTGTCAATCCTCTCCGCATTAAAACCAATGTTATGAATGAGTTGGAATGTAACCTCTTGCTATATTACACCGAAACAAGTCGTTCCTCTTCTACTATCATAGAATCCCAACAAAGTAATATTCAGAAAAAGGAAGAAAAATCCGTAGAAGCTACTCATAAAGTAAAAGAACAGGCTTTTATGATGAAGGAGGCTATACTCAAAGGGGAAATTTTAAGAATCGGACAAATTCTGGATTTTGGGTGGCAGCATAAAAAACAAATGGCAAAAAATATTTCTAATCCCTTTATAGACCAAATTTATGACAACGCCCTAAGAGCCGGAGCTACGGGAGGCAAAATATCCGGAGCCGGCGGGGGAGGATTTATGACCTTTTTCTGCCCGGGCATTACCCGCTTTCAGGTAACAGAAACACTCCTTCAATTTGGAGGGAGGATTCAGCCTTTTCAATTTTCTTCAGAGGGATTAACTTCTTGGAGTATTTGATAAAAATAATATTGGATTTTTATAAAACTTGATTAACTTTGTATCCGTAAAAAAACGAAACTCTTAAAGAAAAGCGTATGCGTAAAATTATTTCAAAAACATTAATCCTTGTATTCTGTGTATTCTTGTTGCAGGGGGTATTATTTGCCCAAAACCAAAAAGGAAAAATACCCGCTACTCCTACGAGTAGTAATCCAACCCCTCCACCTCCCCCAACTCCATCATGGAAAACCGAAATGGTACAGCTCCAAAAAAGTATTTATGTCAATGCCGCAAAGTATAACGACTTTGCCGCAGCAAAAAGTGCTTTATATACCTTGATCGAATTAGACCCTACCGGAAGCGGAACAGCTTCTTACAAAGATTCTCTCCTTAATCTTTTTTATGGTTCTCAACAATATGTAAGTGCGGTACTCTTGGGAAGAGAACTCCATAAAGATGACCCCAATAACAAAAGCCGCCTTGCTATTCTGGCACTCTCCGAACAAAATCTCGGTATCCTTGTAGAGTCGTTAGACCACTATAAACTTCTCTATGGCTTATCAAAAAGCCCTGCCGACCTTTACCAAGCGGCAGTTATCGAATTGGAGCTTCAACGCTTCTTGGAGTGTAATCTATCCTTAGATAAAATTCTTGCTGACCCCGCCTCCGAACAAGAGAAAATCTATATTGCCTATAATAATCAACAAGGGCAGCAGTGTCCGCTAAAAGCAGCCGCCTATAATATGAAAGGGTTCTCGGCTCAGAACCTGAAAAAAGATGAAGAGGCAAAAGGGTTTTATCAAAAAGCATTACAAATCTATCCTGAATTTGAGCTTGCCAAAAATAACTTGAAACTCCTCGAAAATCCCCCTTCAAAGGAAACACCCACTAAACCTAATACAGGCGGAAAGTAATTTGTATCTCAGAGTGTAATTACCAAAGGTAGAGGAAAAAGCCTCTCTACCTTTGGTAATCTTTTTTTTGGGTGGTGTCATAAATTCGTGAATATGTGCATTACGGACCATTGCTTATCAACTAATTACAATAAAATATATCCTTTCGTTTATGACACCACTGAATAACGTAAAAATAATCTATGTCAGACAGCGTACAGAATGATTATTAATTCGTGGCGGCCAATATCCAAAGTCAGTTTAGTTTTTGAAGTGTTGGTATCAGGGGTTCTAATAGTTTGGCTAGATGCAAAAGCTCGGGTTCAGAATAATATTGTCCTACAATTTGAATACCTACTTTTAAGTCAAGCGGAACCCTAATGGCGGAATGTCCGGTTGCGTTAATAGCGTATGAATAAGGCACTTTTTCCTGTATTAACATCACCTTCGTGTAGCGTTACTTACAATTCGTGAAGAAAAAACGAAGAAGTATAAGAAAAAATAGGATATTTGCACCCAGTTGTTGATAGATTATGAATTTTTTGTCTCACTTTTTTTTAGATAAAACCCACCAGGATTCTGTATTTCTCGTGGGCGTGTGTGTGCCTGACTTGCTTTCTATCTACAGCCGCTCGCTTAGAATCAAACGCCTATCTCATCATTTAGTCTTTACGACTCCTATCCAGCAATTTTATAGGGGGGTAGTCAGACATTACGATACAGACAAAGTTTTTCATACTTGTGACTTTTTTGAAAGAGAGTGCTTGTCCGTAGCAAGAGACCTCCGCGAATTATTTCCGGAAGGCAGGGTTCAACGCTCCAACTTTGTGGCTCACGTGATGATAGAGATTATCATAGACAAAATCCTGATTTCAGCAGACAAATCGCTTGTAGAAGATTTTTATTCACACTTTAATCAAGTAGGAATCCCTAAAATTACAGAAATGACGGAGACACTTCTGAATGTCCCTATCTCTACATTTAGTGGGTTTTTACAAAAATTTATAGAAAATCAGTACTTATACCACTATGAATCGTTTGAATATATTATCTTTGTGCTGAAAAGGATAGTCGGAAGGGTGGGGATAGTAGATACTGCCTATATGGATTCTCCCCTCTTCCTCGAATATTTAAGAGAATACGAAAAGAAAATCATGCCTGAAATAAATGATTTGTTTCTTTTTCTGGAAAATAAATTAGAAAACCCCGAATAGGGTATAATTTTTGATATTGTTTTAGACTACAATATAAGGTAATTTTGCGTTTTGTACTTAAACTTGAAACGGTTTGTAAGATTTTATAGGATTAAATTCTCTAAGCTCCAAAGAACCTATTTTTGTTTTTTATTCCAAATCAATAGTAGCATAAAGTACATGGATTCAAAATTTACTTTCATTATTAAAAAATAATAACTTCTTATGGTTTCTGTAAAGAGCTTAAAAAAAATACTGTTTATCGCGGGATTGATGTTTGTATTGCCACTTTCCGTATATAGCCAATCCGAACCCAAAGCGGAATCTAGAAAATATTCTAATGAGTTTCTGAAGATAGGCGTAGGCGCGCGCGCCTTTGGCATGGGTCATGCGATGACGGCAGTTTCTGACGATGTTCATAGTGGTTATTGGAATCCGGCAGGGTTGGTAGGCGGGAGCCTCCGACCCGAAATCTCCTTGATGTATTCTTCTTACTTTGCCAATATTGCAACATACAATTATGGAGGATTTACACTCCCGCTTGATTCCGCCGGAAATAAAAGATTCGGGGTTTCTGTCATCAGGCTGGGGGTAGATAATATTCCTAATACTTTGGATTTAGTAAGTAACGGAAATATTGACTTCAATAAAGTAAAGGCTTTTTCCACTTCTGATTTTGCAACCTTGCTTTCCTATGCCTGGAGACCGGCAGGGTTTCAGAAATTGTCAATAGGTACCAATTTTAAAATTATTTACAGAGGAGTGGGGCGTTTTGGAAATGCGTGGGGTTTTGGATTAGACGTAGCCGCTAAGTATAAAACTAACCGCTTTGCCGCCGGATTGATGATTATGGACGCTACTCAAACCTATAACATGTGGACATTTAATACAGAAACCTTTGGAGATGCCTTTATCAACACAGGGAATGTGATTCCTGAAAACTCCGTAGAGATTACGCGCCCTACGATTCGACTTGGGGTGGCTTATGAGGTTATTAAAACGAATACTATCGGGCTTCTCATTGCGGTGGATAATGATGTGTATCTGGACGGGAAAAGAAGTAGCGCCTTGATTTCTGCCGGAATCGCCTCTTTTGACCCCAAAGCCGGATTAGAACTCTCCTATAAAAGCAAATCATCTGGTAAACCCGTAGCTTTTTTGAGGGGGGGATTTTATAACCTCCAAAATACGGTAAACGGAGAGGGGGAAAGTGTAACGGGGTTGTTCCCGACTGCGGGACTTGGGTTTGTCATTAAAAACTTTCAGGTGGATTATGCACTTGCAAATATAGGAAATTTTCAACAGAACCTCTATTCTCATGTAGTTTCCCTTAAATTTATCGTTCCTTCCCGCGACGGAGGCAAGCAGTAAAAAGAAGGACGATGTAATTATATTAATTTAACCAATATGTAGCCGTTATGTGTTTTCGCCTTAATATTTCAGAAATGAGCATGAAATATATTTTTTCCTTTTCGGTTTTACTGCTCCTAACCCACTTTGTTTGGGCGCAGTCATTTGACTTGGGAAATCAATGGTATAAAAATCTCCTGAATAATAATCCAAGTCGTCAGTTTGTAAAACTCAACGTTTCGGAAGACGGAGTGTATCAGGTTTCCAAAGCGGATTTGCTTACAGCAGGGTTCGATTTGTCCTCTGCCGATGCTAGAACCTTAAAGGTCTATTATCGTGGAATTGAAATCCCGATTTATGTTTCCCCAGTTAATTCCGCAACCTTTGATTATTTTGAATTTATAGGAAATCAAAATGATGGAAGAATAGATTCACTTTTGTATCGTAACCCAAGTACCGGAGTAGTAGTACCCGGAGAGGATTTACTACCGATTAAGCAAATGAGTATGTTTGATGACATCTCTGCGTATTTCCTGACTTGGGAAAATGCCGTTTCAGGGGGAATTGTAGGAAAACGGTTTACGCCTGTATTTAATAATAATTACACTACCCCTCTACCAACCTTTTGGTACGAGACTACCTACGTTCCTACTAAATCGAAGTTTGGACCTACGCGTAGGAGGTCTATTGGGGGAGGGAATCAGTATAATGATAACCATGTTCTGAATAGCGACTATACAACCGGCGAAGGGTGGATAGGACCTGATTTTAGCAATACGTCTTTTTATGCCTTTAACAACACATTCAAAACTCCTTACCCAGCAAATAATCCTGCAAACCCTTCCCTTTTGACCACGCGCGTTTTTGGACGCTCCGAAAATGACCACGAATTACGGGTATTTGTAAATGGGACATCTGTGATTACTGCTGATACTTTTGGCGTATATTGTAAAACCTTTTCAACTAACTTTACCCAGAACCTACAAGCAAGTAACGTTATAAGGTATGAGGGAGTATTTCCTTCGGACAATAGTAGTCTTTGTTGGCTTACTATTCGATATGAACGAACAGCAGCCTCCGGAATGGATACTATCCCGTATTTTGAGTTACCAGCAATTCCCATAGGTCCTTCTAATCAGTATTATGCCTTTCCTAAGATAAAGGGTAATACTAAGGGATATGCTTACGATTTAATCAATCAAATTAGAATAGAGGGAGATATAACCGGAACGCAGCCCACTAATAAGACCCTGAATTTGATTTTTCCCCCAAGTAGTTTTGAGCGTAAAGTCAGCGTGGTTACAGATTTGGGATTCAAGAAGCCAACGATTACCTCCGGA
>CAUJFT010000160.1 GCA_963169475.1 Bacteroidota bacterium
AGGAATAATGATACATAATTTTACTTTTTTTCTTTCGTTCATGCCTTTGGAATAAATCGAAGCGCAAAAGTACAAAGAATAAAAAGATTTTGGAGGAAATTATTCTGATACAAAGAGACTAAATATGCTGGATTTCTTAGGAATTAATTACCTTTGTCCCTCCAATAGTAGTATGATGCGCTAAATGGGTAACAACAATGTAGAAGCAGTTGGCTCAATTTTACCCTACTGTTACTCATCGCTGTATTTTGGGTAAGATTAAACGAACTATTTTATGCTAGATAACCTAAATATCAAGAAAATTTTATCTTTAATATTCTGTATTTTTATCATTACAGACCTTATTATTTCCTACAACCGCTACGAATCCTTAGTATTAGATGGCGATATTATTCCTATTATTCTTCCTTCAAGTTGGTATCAAGATGTACTGAATGACCCTATGGGAATCAAGCCCATTACGGAGGGTAAGTGCTACGCCGGAACCAATCGGTATTTTGCTCACGCCTCTATGATTGTATGGTTTAAGGGCTTTTACTCCCTATACAGTCCATTTTGGAAAGACAAAGTGGCTTGCATTTATAGTTTACAAGCATTATTTAATACGTTAGTTCATCTGGCATTACTCCTTTTGCTTTCAGTTTATGTTTGTGGACATTTTCGATTCTGGCAATATGATTTTCTGAGGATAGCGGCATTTATTACGCCCTTTTTTATGATTTATCCATTAGGAGAGATATTAGGGCTTGTGATGTGGTCGGTTACATACAGTTTTTTTTATTCTCTCCCTATTGCGGTATTTATGTTTTTTTTCTTACCCTATTACTTAGCCTTTTTGCACGAAAAACCGCTACGGGAATATATGGGTATCTTCGGTTTTGGGGTTAGGTTGTTCTTGGTGTTTTACCTAAGTTTTAGCGGGGTTATCCTTCAACCCATTTCGATGATGGTGAGTGCATTGATAGTTTTATTGAAATGTAGGGAAATAATACGTGAAAAGAATTGGGAGCGTTCTATCGCTAATTCCCTTAGGGCTTTTTTATCCGCAGGAAAAGAGTACAATCTAATTTTGCCCCTTTTTATTATTCTAAATCTGTATTCATTTTATGTTGGAACTTTTAATATTGAAAATGGAGAACCCGTTTCGCTGGCTTTTCGATATTTAGCATTGCTCAAGGGCGTTTATACACAATGGACATATAGTGCAGTCTATTGGTATATTTTAGGACTATTGGCAATTAGCTTTTTTATGATAAAGAAGGTCTATCCAGATTTTCGGGAACATAAGATATATCATTTTTTGCGCTGGGGGATAATTATACTGGGTATCTATCTTTTGCTTTTACCCCTTGGCGGCTATCGGAGCTATAGAATGTATATCCTACGTTTTGATACCATGATGCCTGCAAATATCTTTATTGTGTGGCTGTGTGCTTATATCGTTCATTTTTTATGGGATAAATTGCCTCCAAAATTAACGCTGATGTATTGGATTCCGGTTCTGACGATATTGGGAATATTTTATTTTTCGGAGTCTTTGGAAAATCATTACAATGACTGTCAACGCACCAATTTTTATCAATTAGTGAATGAAAAGCAAGAACTCATTATTTTGAATAAAGATTGCCCCATACTTGCTTGGGAAGCGATTAATAAGGAGTTTGATGTCAATTTACTCAATCAGATGCTCCTTGAATGGAAAATGATTGATAGCCCTAAGAAATTTGAATATCGTTAAGACTATCTTTGTAAAAAATAGATTGTATTTCTTCGCTATATATTTTAATTCATGTCTAAAAGAAAAAAAAGATTTACGCCATTTACGGTTGATTCGGTGTTCATAAGAGATGCCTCCACAGATGGGAGAGGAGTAGCTAAATATGAAGACAAAATTATATTCACCGAGTTTGCGGTACCGGGAGATGAAGCCCAGATTCAGGTTTTTGACAAGCACAAAAAAATGTTTTTGGGGGAGTTACAAGAGATTCTAAAACCCTCAGAAAGAAGAACAGAACCGCTTTGTCGGCACTTTGGTATTTGTGGCGGGTGCAAGTGGCAAATGATGCGCTATGATTCCCAACTTTTTTTTAAAACCAAACATATTGAGGATATTTTAGAAAGGGTAGGAAATTTTAAGAACGTTATTGTTAAGCCCGCTTTACCTTCTGATGAGATATATTATTATCGAAACAAGTTAGAATTTAGCTTTGGTACGAAGGCTTGGGTAGCTTTTGAAAATCGTAAGGCAGAGGAAAATCATCGCCCCGTATTAGGATTTCACGGAAAGGGAGCTTTTGACAAGATTTTGGATATTACCGAATGCCACCTGCAACTGCCTCTGGTTTCCAAGATTCTCAATGCGATACGCGAGTTTACCATAGAAAATCAAATCCCTTATTATGACGTAAGAAGCCAAGAGGGTTTTTTGAGAGAATTATTGTTCCGGTCTTCGCGGGCTACAGGAGAGTTAATGGTAATTTTAATTGTGAAGGCTTCACATACGGAATGGTTAAATCAGATATTAAATTACCTCGACAATACTTTTTCCGAAATTACTTCCTTGTTGTGGATAGTAAATCCCAAAGTAAATTCAAGCTACGCCGATTTGCCTTTTTATGTCTATAAAGGAAATGCCTATATAACAGAACAACTCGGAAAGTATAATTTCCGGATTAGCCCTACGTCTTTTTTTCAAACCAATCCTTCTCAAGCCGAAAAGATGTATGCGGTAACCAAAGACTACCTTCGTCAGATTTTACCGGAGGGAAAGGATAGGCATAAAATCGTTTATGACCTTTATACCGGAACGGGTAGTATAGCAATTTATGTTTCTGATTTGGCTCAAAAGGTAGTGGGAATAGAATATGTAGAAGCCTCTGTTCAGGACGCACGCCTCAATGCCACCTTAAATGGGCTTGACCAATTGTCATTTTATGCAGGGGATATGCAAAAAGTTTTGAATGAAGATTTTATAAACACAAATGGAAAGCCCAATGTTATCATTACTGACCCTCCAAGGGCAGGAATGGCACAACCAGTAATTGCCAGAATTTTAGAGATGCTGCCCGAGTTTATTATCTATATCAGTTGCCACCCCGCAACGCAGGCAAGAGATTGTAATGCCATGAGAAACCACTATGAAATTATAGAAGCCCAGCCGATTGATATGTTTCCGCATACGGCACATGTAGAAAATATTCTCCTACTCCGCAAAAAAATACATCTGGGCAATGAAAGTGCCGACTATATTTCTAATCTAAAAAATGAGGTGTATTTTGAATTGGAAGAGGGGGGAGAAGAGGAAGATAATCAGGAATAAGGTCTTAGTTTTGTAATGAATGTATTGGGTTTATAAGAATACTGACTACCTTTGCCGTGAGATTAATGTAAAGTTAAATGATGAAACTATTTGAAGTAAAATTGTTGTTTGTGTTCCTA
>CAUJFT010000161.1 GCA_963169475.1 Bacteroidota bacterium
AATGGCGACCTTCCTTAGAGGCGACAAAGTAATCTCTACACAAAAAGAAGACCACCCGATTTCTTTTACGCTTCAAGATACCGTTAGTCAAAACTTTTCGTTAAAAATACCCGATACACCTGGAGAGTATTATATGATTTTTAGTTTTTCCCAGTGCGAAGATTTTACGATGAATGGGTTTTTTCAAAAAATAACCGTTGAGTAAGCGGGTTTTGAAAAGAAGTAAATTATATAGTGGCTGCCCATAAGTAGTTAGTAGAAATTCATTTCTGTTATCTTTTGTTTTAGTGTTATAGCTCCCCTCTACTTAGTCTATTCTGCTTTGGGTTTACTTCCGCTAAACACACCACCAGCGGCAAGCGCGCAACGCATTCCGTCTATGGCGGCTGACATTATTCCTCCAGCATAACCCGCCCCCTCTCCACAAGGGTACAAGCCTTTTATTTGAGGGTGCATCAGAGTCTGGGTATTGCGAGGAATCCGAATAGGAGAAGAGGTTCGGCTTTCTACTCCTACGATGACCGCTTCGCGAGTGAGGTAGCCTTTCATGCTTTTCCCAAATAAACGAAAACCTTCTTTTAATCGAGAAGATATAAATCTTGGTAAAACCTCGGTCATGTCCGCAGACTTTATGCCTGGCAGGTAGGAACATTTCGGGAGAGTAGAGGAAATGTTACCATTCACAAAATCGGTAAGCCTCTGTGCTGGTGCTACTTGTTTCCCTCCCCCACTTTGGTAAGCTCTTTTTTCGATTTCCTCCTGATAAAAAACTCCGTCAAGCGGAGAGGGATTTTTCTTAGAAAGGAAATCTTCCTGCTCAATCTGTACTACAATCCCGGAATTTGCAAAAGGAGAATCTCGTTTAGACGGAGACCACCCATTTACCACTACTATATCTTCGGTGGTAGCTGCGGGGCAGATAATTCCTCCCGGACACATACAAAAGGAATATACCCCCTTGTTTTCTACTTGCTTTACTAGATTGTAAGAGGCGGCAGGGAGGTTTTCGTGTCGGGTTTTACAGTGATATTGGATAGAATCAATCATTTCTTGCGGATGCTCTACCCTTACGCCTACGGCAAAGGACTTTGGTTCAAGGAGAATATTTTGACGGTGTAATAGGGTAAAAATATCTCTTGCGGAATGACCCGTAGCCAAAATCAGGGAGTCTGTATCCCACCTATCTTGATTGTTCACTTCAATCCCTCTCAACGCATTATTTTGGATAAAAATCCCTGTCAATCGGGTGTCAAAATGTACTTCTCCTCCACAAGCTACGATTTTTTCGCGCATATTCTGGATGATTCCGGGGAGCTTATTCGTTCCTATGTGAGGGTGTGTATCGATTAGAATTTCGGGAGAAGCCCCAAAATAATGAAACATCTGAAGAACGTGGAGGGTATCTCCGCGCTTAGTAGAACGGGTATAGAGTTTTCCGTCAGAGAAAGTTCCCGCTCCTCCTTCTCCAAAACAATAATTACTCTCGGGGTTCAATACCCCGTCGCGATTGAGTAATGCCAAATCGCGTCTTCTTGCCCTTACGTCTTTTCCTCTTTCGATGACTATGGGCTTTAGCCCGATGCTAATTAACTGAATCGCAGCAAACAAACCGGCTGGTCCCAAGCCGATAATATGTACGGGTTTTGCGGCTGATACGTCTTTAAAAACAGGTTCGAACGGAGCAGGAATTTCCGGCTTTTCGTCTATCCAAACCCCTACTTTTAATGAGAATAATACCGGTGTTTTACGCGCATCTACGGCACGCCGGAGCAGGGTGTAGTGGGTGATACGGTTTTCAGAAACCCCTATTGATTTTGCTACCCGCTGATGGATTTCAAGGGAATTATACAATTGGTCAGGCGGGAGCATTATCTGAATTTCTTGATACATAGAGATTTATAATTCCAGTGGGTTATACATGAAGGTAGTCATCAAGACAAGAGAGAGGATAAAAGAGGCAAGAGCAAGTTGTAAAAAGAGCGGATACAAGTCTGTAACATCGCGATAAATATCATTTTTAATGGCAGAGCGTTCGAGTCTTGATATATCTTCCAATATTTCTTTTACTTTTCCTTCTTCCTCTGCTCTATAATATTTCCCGCCTGTAATATTTGCCGCTTTTTTTAGGTTTTTTTCATCTAAGTCGGAGATAATTCTTTCTACGCCTTTTACTGTTTTTCTCTCAAAAAAGGGTTTTCCGATTCCTACCGCATAAATTTTTATTCCGTAATGCTTTGCCAAGCGTGCCGCAGAAATCGGGTCTATCTCTCCTCTGTTGTTTGCTCCGTCTGTAAGAACGATGATAATCTTGGTGGCGGACTCGCTATCCCTTAATCGGTTAATCCCCACAGAAACTGCTGTACCTAGTGCAGTAGCTTGTTTAGGAAGAATACCGGAATGGATATCGTTTATAAGTTTTAGAAGCAAGTCATAATCTAGCGTTAGGGGTGCATAGCTAAATGCGTCTTCGGCAAATAATACTAATCCCAAGCGGTCTCCTTTTCGACTTCGAATAAATTCTGCTGCACTTTTTTTGGCAACCGTAAGCCTATCAGGGTTAAAATCTTCCAATTCCATACTTCCACTTACGTCCATTGTCAAGATAATGTCTATTCCCTCTGCCATTCTTTCAGAAATACTTGCCGATTTTTGTGGGCGTGCGATAGCAAGAATCATAAAAATTATGGCTAATAATTGAAAAAATAAGGGTAGATACCGAAGCAGAGTTAGAGGTTTATTGGGAGAAATAAAAAGAGAAGGGTCATAGCTAAGCCTTAGAAACAGTCTCTTTTTATGATACAACAGAAAGTACCATGCTAAGTATAGCGGGATTAATAGTAGTAACGGCAATACCCAAGGGTATGCAAAAGAGTCTATTTCTGTTAAGGTATTCAATTTTACGAAAAAAATTAAGCACTACA
The DNA here is from genome assembly GCA_963169475.1 of Bacteroidota bacterium. Lineage (GTDB taxonomy): Bacteria > Bacteroidota > Bacteroidia > J057 > J057 > JAAFHL01. The sequence goes on from CAUJFT010000161.1 coordinate 2,922, forward strand.
CCTTCCTATGGTTTTATACAAAGTCTTCTTGTTTTTTGCCCAACCAGCCCAATGCTGAACGATACATCAAGTTTGCCCTTACTTCCGGAGCAAGGTCGCCCATGCTTTCAACTAATCCACCGGGAATCGCCTCTCCTAAGGGAAAAGGATAGTCTGAACCCACACAAATTTTTTCGGACCCATATAAACCGATGATGTATCGTAAAAAATTGGGGTCGAATACTGCGGTATCTACCCAAAATTTACCCAAATAGTTACGGGGATTTACAGCGTTATCTGTAGCCACAAGGTCTGGGCGGGCTGTGAACCCATGCTCTACTCTCCCTACTGTACCGGGGAATGCGCCGCCTCCATGAGCAAAAGCAACCCTAAGATTGGGTAACCGTTCAAATACGCCTCCAAAAATCATAGAACAAATCGCCCGTGAAGTTTCGGCAGGCATTCCCACCAACCAAGGTAACCAATAATCTGGCATACTTTCTGTCCCCATCATATCCCAAGGGTGTACTAAAACGCAAGCTCCTAATCTTTCGCACGCCTGA
>CAUJFT010000162.1 GCA_963169475.1 Bacteroidota bacterium
GTACGCGGTATTCCTTCTGCTATAATCTAATTACAAGGATGAAATTGGATGGCTCAACCTTAACTTTAGCGTATGGTGGCAGTTCCAACGAGATCATAATAAAAGGCAATAAGTTATCAGACCTCTTTGAGGATTTGAATAGTCAATGTGTGTTGACCATTCGAGAAGCCAATAAAGAACAAATGCAATTAATCACAAGCCGTGGGGATCAGTATAAAGATTTAACGTTCATAGAAACGATTATTATTGAATCGGAATAAAAGCTACTGACTGCACAAAAACTCGTTGAAATCTTTATGATTTCCGTAAACTTGTTCGGCAAAGTTTATTCCATTCTGAAAAAGAGCAACAGCTTCTTTTCCCGTCGTGTCATTGTCAAGATATAAATTGACCTGCTGGTAACGGCAGGTGATCTCAAGAATAGGTTTCAAGAAGACGAGAGAATTTAGGACAATCGTATCTTTCTTCGGATGTTCCAAGTCGTAGTAGGTCAAGTAACTAAGAAAATCAAAGAAACCTTCAAAAATGTTGATTTGATCGGTCGGCTGGTGGGACAACAAAATACGGGTGTAATGCTTCGGTGCAGAACATCCTTTGTAATATTTGTTTCTAAGTTCGTATCCCCCCTTATCATTGATAAAGCCTAAAGCAAAATAGTCTCGACCATTGGCGCGAAACGTAACCTCCTTTAAGTAGAAATTGGCAATATCCGTAGAGATTTTGCGGGCTTTCAAATAATCAAACAGCCCTTTGGAATGGAGCGGTTCAACTCCACTGATTGTAAGCCCTCCTTCGAATGAAAAAGAGTCGTCTTCTGTTTTCTTTAGGGGTACTTTAGAAAAAATTTCGCCTTGCTTGTGAAAAGAAAAAAAGGGTGTATACACCCTGTCCAATTCTTTTAGTGTTTCAGAAAGATCAGATGTATGAAATAATTTCTGTGCCAAATCTAAAATATTGCCCCCCTCACCCGCACCGAAATCATACCAAAGGTTCTTATCCTTTGCGACCTTGAAAGAAGCGGTCTGCTCACTACGGAACGGGGACAGATACCATGCCTCTCGTACAGTTTCTTTTGTAGGTTTATAGTTCAGCGTTTGGAGCAGGTCAACAATTAAGATTTTCTTGGCTTGGGAACTGTTCATAGCGGATCGAATGAAAGAGACCGTCTTCTATTTTTTCTAATGTGTACTTAGAAAGAAATTTTCACCTTGCTTGTGAAAAGAAAAAAGGAATTATGTAATCAAATACCTAAACTCTTTCGGCGAAGCTATCACCTTTTTTTTCTTTTCACAAGCAAAATTTTTAACAAGGACGTAGTCCTTTATAGGTTTAAATTATTTATAGGTTATATTATAGGTAATGGGGTACCATTTCAGCATTTTTAGGGGTACCATTTCAGCGTGGATAAATGTGGATTACCTTGATAATCAGGGTAATTTTAGGGGTACCATTTCAGCGTGGATAAGTTTTTTGAAAAAATTTTAGGGGTACCATTTCAGCGTGGATAAAAAATTTTTATCTAAAAATGATTGATAATCAGTTACTTTTATGGGGGTACCATTTCAGCGTGGATAAATTTTTAGGGGTACCATTTCAGCGTGGATAAAAAATTTTTATCTAAAAATGATTGATAATCAAGGGGATTTTTAGGGGTACCATTTCAGCGTGGATAAAAAATTTACATGAAAAAAAATTGTTTGGAGAATATAAAATCGCTATTTTTTAATGTGTCTATTCAGCAAAAAAAATGTCATCAGTAATATTTTTATCACACAAAAAATACATAAATAAGATTTTATTTTCTTTTTAAATGCGTTTTTTGAAGATTGAATTACGGAATTCTATAATTCAGTATTGCTTTCACAAACCTTTTATGCTACATTTACGTTGTGTTAAATGTAAGAAGGAAATGTGCTATGACAACCATCCGAATAGAAGTAGAACCACCTTATTTTGACCATGTTATGGCTCAACTAAGAAGCCTTGAACTTGGGGCGAAGGGAATGATCATTATTGAGCCTTTAGAGCAAATGCCCCCAATAGGCACTAAATCAGATATGGATTCAGTCTTTGAGCAAGTCATGCGGGAAAATGACGAATTAAACAAAAGGCTTTCCTAAATGATTTTTACGAAGGAACAAGTCGTAAAATATCATGACATTTTGATAGAACGGTATGGCGGAAGTTACGGTATCAGAGATCATCATGCCCTTGAATCAGCAATAGCGCGTCCGTCCGCTTCTTTTGGGGGCAACGAGCTTTATCCGACACCTCAAGCCAAAGCCTCGGCTTTGACCGAAAGCATCATACAAAATCATCCTTTTGTTGATGGTAATAAACGAACGGCGATCAACCTAAGTGAAGCCTATTTAAGAGTTCAGGGCTATAAGATAACGGCTTCAATGGAAGAAAAATACGAATTTGTGAACAACATTGCCGAAGGAAAAATGTCTAAGGATGAAATCCAAAGTTTCTACGAAAAGAACACGGCAAAAATATAGAAAGCAATAATTCTATAATTACATCTTGGGATTTTCAAGAATTAAAAAAGCGGGTGGAGGTTCTTTCTCTGGCACGAAAAGAGAACCCGGATAGATCATAACACCGCCTTTTGGGTATTCGATCTTTAGGGACGGATAAAGAATTTGTATCTTATTCAAGGCTTCCTTTGTCTTCCGTTTGAAATTTTTGACATCGGCATAATCCGAACCCATTTGAAGACTTAAACTTTCCCAAGTAATGAATTGCCGTTTACCATCTTTATTGATCTGATAGAGTTTGTAGGCAAGCCAAGAATAGAGATCAAGCCCTAATGCCGTATTCTTAAAGGCTATCAATACCCGACTGTCAACGGGTACGGGTGATCTTAAAATGGCTTGGTAAAACTTCTCGCTTAACTCGATCCAGCTTTGCCAGTCTATCCGCTCATGGTCTCTTGTATGCCACCATAATTCCCCGTCTGTGGCAATCTGCATATCAATCCAGCTTTTGCGCTCTCTTAGGTCTGTTTCCTCTTTTCTCTCCCGCATCTCAAAACTGATGGTCGCGCGAAAGAGTCGTTCCATCTGGTCTTTCAATCTTACAGCATAGCCCCTTTCTCCCCCATGTTCGGGGTCAAGCCCCAATTCCCTAAGAAATTGGGTTAAGGTCTCCCCTAAGAAAATCCGCCGGCTCTTGGTGCGTAAAACTTCTCCCGTAAGCCAGAAAAGCAATAAACGCGGTAGTGTCCCGTAAGGATAACCCAATGGCTTGTCGTTGTCGTGATCCCAACCCGGACGAATGGAAAGCGTTAGCCGTCCATTTGTCCGTTTCCATATTTTGACATCGCCCGGATCGGCGTGCGGTAAGTTGACTTGAACAAACTCTTTGGCAATGAAAGAGATTTGATTTTTAGCAGGGACGGGCTGTTGCCGGACTTGAACCACAGCCTCAAGAAACCTCTGCTCTACGGGGGTTATATCGTTGGGGTCTTTTTTTGCCATACCCAAAACTTTATTGAATTATATAATTCATTATTTATACAATAGGATACTTAGATTGCTTGTACTGCTGGAAGCATTTTTTCAGTAAGTCAACCATAGAAGTTTCCTCCTCAAAAGCCACCCCGCGAAAATCTTTCTTAAACTCTTTGGGGACTTTGAAGGTTAACGGGACTAAATCCCCTTCATTGGCTTTGTTGAGGTTAGCACTGGATTCTATTTCTGCCGGCGGAACGCCTTTACTTTGCACTTTGCGAACGGGTTTTGGAATCTCTGCCATAGTTTTTACTCTTTGGTTAGGTCTTGAATACGGTTGATGATAGATTGGGCTAAAAGATCGGCTTGCTTGTTCAGGGTTGCGTGGGTTGTCTCGGTTAGGGTTTTCCCCAAATCGCTTGCCCGCCGATAGCCTGTTTTCTCGGGGATTTCCCCCGCCAAAATCAGGTAGCCGGCATTTTGGATATACTCGCGCGCTTCTTGGATTTCGGGGTCGCTATTGCCGACTCGACATAAGGCGAAAGCTATTTTGTCTCTGGGGATGCCCTCTTTTTTGAGTTCGTGAGCCAATTTAACCGTCGGCTCTAAATCATCTAAGGAAATACCCGTTGGCAAAACGACCAAATGACACACCTGCGCGATTTGTAAGGTTTCCTTTGTTGCGTGGGGCGCACCGTCAAAAATGACTAAATCATAGGTCATTGCAACACGCATCACGTCCTCAACCCTACGGAATTGTTCAACCCGAATAGCGGGTTCAATATTGTTCCGCAATCTGCGACTGTTCCAGTTGTAGGCTGTCCCCTGTGAGGTGTCCATATCTGCTATTTTCACCTCCCACCCATTGGACGCATATTCACGCGCCAACATCTTGCTAAGGGTACTTTTGCCGACCCCGCCCTTTTGAGAGATAAAACCTATACAGATCGTCATTTCTATAATTCCGCAATTCGTTAATTCAGTAATTACTGAATGGCACAAATATAGCTTGCTGAATCTCCCCTGTCAAGGACTTTTTTGCAGAATTAAATAATTCTATATTTATAGAATCTTATTCCCAAAAAACTATTTCACGGGCAGGTGCATCCGAACGCGATAGATCAACTCCTTGCAAAGGCAATTCACGTAAAGCATCAATGATATGCTCGCGCGTAGGGGGCTTTACTTCTTTTGTCCTTTTTAAAGCCTCCAAGATTTTATATAGAATTATAGAATTCATTATTTACTGAATAATGTAAACAAAGGAATGGTTTTATTTTGAAGATGTGCAAGAAAGCATAATTATAAGGCTAATTACCCAAGACAATAGCAAACGCTTTTCATTATCTGAGGTTACATTCACGCCGTTTTAATTTCAAGATAGTGTTGATCTCTACGGGTTGTCCTCCTTGCACTAATTCAGACACCTTGACCTCTTCTCTATCATCTGTTTTTGAGTATCTATATATAACTACTTTATCTAAAGCATTTTCTTTTTTCTCTGCTAAAAAACCATTATTATCATACGTGTAAGATATTTCGCTTGGTATAAACATACTCTTGGTTATTTTGTCCTTCTTCAAAAAGATAAGATGCTCTCTTTTTAGACGAGAGAGGCTATCATATTCATAAGAAACAAC
>CAUJFT010000163.1 GCA_963169475.1 Bacteroidota bacterium
GAGTGATAAAGACAGCAAATAATAGCTTCAAGCCCGGAGGAATGAAAGTTACTTACGAAGTCATTGCTACCTTTTGGCACTTTTTAGGATTACTATGGGTATATCTTTATTTATTCCTAATCTACAATCAAAATTATAATTCCTGATTTTTTGAGAGAGATAACTCGGAAAGTATAAAAAAAATAAGAAAAATAAAAAAATTATTGACTTATATTCCAAGTTTATTAAATTTGCCCCAAATTCCATGGAATTACCGTGAATTCAGCGTTAGAAAAGAGCTTCTTTTCTTTTAAATTGTGTGTAAATCAGTAAATTAAATTAATACGACTCAATGGCAGTATCAGTTGACCCCAAAGCACTTGTTGAAGGTGAACGCCCGTTATTTAATGTAAGCTACGGCAAACTTATGATGTGGTTCTTTCTTGTAACGGACGCATTTACTTTCTCCTCCTTTTTGATTTCATACGGCTCTCATAGGATTCGCTCCGTTGTTTCCGGCGTGGAGTGGGCTAGACCAGAAGAGGTTTTTACCCATTTTCCCGTTTTATACGAATACTTTCACATTCATGCTCCACTTGCCTTTGTGGGTTTGATGACCTTTATCCTTATCATTAGTTCTGTAACGATGGTACTTGCGGTAGAGGCCGGACACAGAAAATCCAAGAAAGAAGTAGAAAAATGGATGATTTGGACTATCGTGGGTGGAATAACCTTCCTCCTATGTCAGGCTTATGAGTGGTATCACTTTATTATTGGTACCGAAGGAGGTGCGCTAATCAATGGTACACTCGTTCATGGTGCGAATCTTAAAATTAATGAATACGGACCTCAGGCTTTTGCTGATTTCTTCTTCTTTGTAACGGGCTTTCACGGATTGCATGTATTTAGTGGGGTAATTATTAATATCGTTATCTACTTTAATGCAGCACTCGGGACATACGAAAAAAGAGGACACTATGAGATGGTAGAGAAAGTAGGACTATATTGGCACTTTGTAGATTTGGTTTGGGTATTTGTCTTTACCTTATTCTATCTAATTTAATAGAACACATATTCCATTCAAATAAAAAAAAATAAAATTATGGCAGCAGATACCACAACACATAATCATGACGGCGGTGCTTCTACCCGAAAAAAAATATACATGACAACGCTAATTTTGTCAGTATTGACAGCGATAGAGTTCGTAATCGCTTACGCCATGGGACCCGGCACCGCAAGACTTTCTATATTCCTTATAATGACCTTAATCAAGGCTTTCTATATAGTTTCTGTCTTTATGCACCTTGGTAGTGAAGTCAAAAGATTAATATGGGGCATATTAATTCCCTTTGGTTTTATCGTATGGCTACTGATTGCGTTAAGCAAAGACGGAGACCATTACGGAAATAATGCTCTTAAAGACGCTAATATGAAAAGACAAGCAGTCGAAAGTACGCATGGCTCTAATCACGGCGAATCCAAAACACAAGATACCCCAAAGACAGAGGAAGCAAATCCTTCTGGACATTAATTGAAAGTTGAAATACTTTTTTTAAAGCGGATAATTACTTTTTGCGTAATTATCCGCTTTAAGTTTGAATAGAATATACAGCCGCTTTTGCCTTCTCAAATACAAAAGAAGGGTTGTTAAAACCAAAAAATAATCGTACATTCATAAATTAGTCTGTAAAAAATGATGAGTACAATCATTTATAATCAAAACAATCAATTCTAAGTAGTATGAATGAAAACACTACTTGTTTTGAAAATAATAAATGGCTGATAATGGTAAAGTTAAAAAATTAATCACTAAAAAATTATCACTCATAGCACTTACTCATCTTGCAAATTTGGGTATAAATTATTGGAATGAAATCTTATCTTTTCTTACTCTTTATTTTTGGGGCTATCTTTTCAAATACCTTTTCTGCCCCTATACGGGTGAAAATTGAGGTTAATCCCAATGTAGAATTAATGAGTGTAATTCATTTGCTTTCAGGCATTATCAAACCTGATTCCTCCCCTTATATGCAAGAAGTAATGCAATTCTTCTCTCCCCTCAAAAATCACGAGGCAGTTAGAAAACTAAAAAAACTCATCAAAAATAGAAAACACTCACAGAATACCGACCTTATCCGTTATGGAAATTACTTTACTCCTCCACCTGAATTTAGGTTAGCTTATCCTTTTTCTCCTATCGATAGTTTAGCCCTTGAATCCATGTTTGATATGGCAGAGGTACAGCAGTTTCTTCATGCCTGTTCCTCTTTTGCCAAGGTCTCCCACTTCATGGAGTTTTTCCAAAAACATCAACCTTTGTACGCCGCATGGAGTGGATATATCGCCCGGCAAATACAACAAGATAAAAGCACTATTCCAATACTTGAAAACTTTTTTGGAGACAAAACCCAGCCCAATTGGAGGCTATGGATTTGCCCATTAGTAAATCATTTCAGGGCGCAAGCCCTTTCATCAGGACTAAAAATCAATTACGCACACGTTATTCTCTTTCACTTTCAGAAGCAGATTCTTTGATAACCAATGAACGCCAAACCCAAAAAAATATCCGACATATACTGATTCATGAAGGCTCACACTTGTATGTTAGCGACCTATGCTATACTCGCTTTTCCAAAGAAATCACCTCTCTTCAATCCCCAGAAAAAAACAAAATTCCCTCCTTTTTTATCATAGAAAACTTTGACGAAAGTCTAATAAGGTCACTCACTTTATACATAGAATATACAGGATTTAATAGGCTAAATTGGGAAGAAGAATTGAGAGACGCTACGGCAAATGGATATTATTATACCACTGCTATACTCCCTTATCTTAAATACTACGATAAAGAGGAATATGAAAATTTTGAAACATTTTTACAAGTACTACTAAATCACTTAGACAGTAAATAAATGACCTCAAGAGAAGCAGATATTGAGTAGGATTACCCACTTTCTCCCTGCTAATAAAAATATTAAATTCAGAATTACTATAATGTCAAAGAAAAAATATTAATTTTGCAGATGCCATACCTATAATCATTATTTCCCAACAATGAAGTTAAGTGCAGCACATTTAGTAAAAAAATACAAACAACGGTCAGTTGTAAATGATGTAACTATTGAAGTAAATCAAGGTGAAATCGTGGGATTATTGGGGCCTAATGGAGCTGGCAAAACTACCACATTCTACATGGTCGTCGGCTTAATTCGCCCCAATAGCGGGCTGATTTATCTAGATGATATTGACATTACTGGCTATCCTATGTATAAGCGCGGTCAGCTTGGAATCGGGTATCTTGCGCAAGAAGCATCTGTTTTTAGAGAATTATCCGTAGAGGACAATATTATGGCAGTACTTGAAATGGCAAGTAATTTAAGCCCCAAAGCAAGAAGAGAGCGGACAGAAGAACTATTGGAAGAATTTAGATTGACCCATGTTCGTAGAAATAAAGGGAAACTGCTATCAGGGGGGGAGAGAAGAAGAACAGAAATAGCAAGGGCACTTGCTGTTAATCCTAAGTTTATCCTCTTAGATGAACCTTTTGCTGCCATAGACCCAATCGCCGTAGGAGAACTACAAACAATTGTGAGAGACCTAGTCTCTAAAAATATTGGAGTACTCATTACTGACCATAACGTACACGAAACACTCTCCATTACCCACAGAGCTTATTTGCTTTTTGAGGGTAAAATACTCAAATCCGGAACCGCACAAGAACTTGCCAATGACCCAGAAGCGAGAAAGCTATACCTCGGTGAAAATTTCAAGCTAGAACGATGAATTACATTTTAAATACCATTGTAGGCTGGAATCTCAAGCGAAGAATGTCCCAGATAGAATATGCGGTTTCTCACCCTTTTGAAACCCAAGAGACGGTATTGAAAGAACTACTAAAGACCGCCTCCTTTACCGAATGGGGTGAAAAATATGACTACTCCTCTATAGAAACTATAGAAGAATTTCAGGAGAGGGTACCTATCAGCACCTACGAAGCCTTGTTCCCCTATGTCGAAAAAATGCTCAATGGCGAACCAGATATATTATGGCCAGGTCATATTTTATGGTTCGCAAAATCTTCGGGAACTACTAATGACAGAAGTAAATTTATACCCGTAACAGAAATGTCTCTCCATGAATGTCATTTTAAAGCAGGAAAAGATTTATTGGCATTATATTTGTACAATCATCGTAAAGATAGCAAATTGTTTAGTGGGAAAGTTCTTTCAATTGGTGGAAGCCTCCAAGTGAGTCATTTTAACGAAAAAGCCCGATTGGGCGATTTAAGTGCAGTAATGACAGAAAACCTTCCTTTCTTCTACGAATATATCCGCACTCCCAGCAAAAAAGTAGCTTTGATGGCTGATTGGGAAGAAAAGTTAGAGGCAATGTGTGAGGAAGTGATGAACGAAGATGTCTCCGCAATTGTTGGAGTACCTACATGGGCGATTTTGCTGATTCGCAAAGTCTTGGAGCGTAAAGGAATTAAGGATAATGACCTATCCAAGGTATGGCCTAATATGGAAGCATTCTTTCATGGTGGAGTGAATATCACACCTTACAAAGAGCAATTAAGGACACTTTTGCCGGAGCCAAATACCTTTGTTAATATATACAATGCCTCCGAAGGCTTTTTTGGGATTCAGTATAAACCCGATTCAGAAGATTTTTTGCTGATGCTGGATTACGGAATCTTTTATGAGTTTATCCCTCATAATGAGGAATCTCAGGCGCAAGCCAAGGCATTAACCTTGAAAGAGGTAAAAATGGGAGAGACGTATGCGATGATTATTAGTACTAACGCGGGTTTATGGAGATATAAGATAGGCGATACTATCCAATTTACAGGATTAAACCCCTTTACACTCCGTATTGTGGGCAGAACCCAACAGTTTATCAATGCCTTTGGAGAAGAGGTCGTGATGGAAAATGCCGAAACTGCAATAGCCAAAGCCGCAAAAGAAACGGGAGCAGTCGTTAGAGATTATACCGCAGCACCCGTTTACTTTAGTTCAGAATCCGGCGGCGCACACGAATGGCTCATCGAATTTGAAGAGAAGCCGCGTAGTCAGGAAATCTTCGATAAGATTTTAGATGACACGCTTAGGAGTGTTAATTCTGATTATGATGCTAAAAGAGCAGGAAACTTCATATTGCGCCAGCCTATTATTAGGGTCGTTCCCGACGGTACTTTTTATCAGTGGCTAAAAGAAAAGGGACGACTTGGAGGGCAAAATAAGGTACCAAGGTTGAAAAATGATAGAGACGTTTTAGAGAGTATAAAAAAAAAAATAAATATAGAGTAGGGTTTTATACTTATCTGCTTAATTTTGCCGTTGTTTATAAAAGTTGCTGTTTAATATCAAAAAATCCGTAAGACAAATATAATTTTTTAAAAAGATTAGAAAAAATTACAATAAAATCAAATTTATTTTCAATCTTTGGGCAAAATTTTCGTTATCCAGATAAATTAATATATTTGTCTTATAGTGAATTAATACATTCAGGAGTAGTTTTTATATATGTATCATATTTTTCCTCTAGTAAATAATAAAGAGAAATATTTATTATCCATGAAAAAAGCAGGTTTATTATTCATTTCTATCATAGTGTTTCTCAGTGCAAACGCTCAGTTTCGGTACGGATATTTCAGAGTTGGGCTATCCGCAGGTACCACCAATTATCTGGGAGACCTAGATGACGATTTTACGTTTAAATTTACCCGTCCGGGAGTTGGGGCAGTGGGTGCTTTCCGCTTTAATCCGCACATGGAGGCGCGATTTTCCTTCCTCCAAGGCTGGGTTAGCGCAAAAGATGAAGGCTCTGCCAATCAGCCCCGCGAATGGAGAAATCTTAGCTTCAAGAGCCCGATTACAGAAGGAGCATTAACGCTTTCTTACGATATGTTTGGAGAAAGTAGAGGATTTCGTTTCCGTCCAGGCTTTAACCCCTACATTTTTGGGGGAGTAGGAGTATTCCGCTTTAACCCACAAGCAAAATTTAATGGCTCTTGGTATGACCTCCAGCCGCTTGGCACGGAAGGACAGTACCTGCC
>CAUJFT010000164.1 GCA_963169475.1 Bacteroidota bacterium
GGACTAACTGCTTTCAAACATGTAGGGGTTTTTCCTGAACAAGCCGTCAATTGGAATTATATTTACGATACTACTATCCGCCTAAATCACCCAAAGGTACTTAATCTCTTTGCCTACACCGGAGGTGCTTCGCTCGCTGCAAGGGCGGCAGGGGCAGACGTTATCCATTGTGATGCCATTAAGCAAGTCATACATTGGGCTAAGGGAAATATGGAACTAAGCAAGTTGGATAATATCAAATGGTTGTTAGAAGATGCCTTTACCTTTGTGAAGAGAGAGGCTAAAAGAGGAAACCTTTATCAAGGCATCATTCTTGACCCGCCCGCCTACGGACACGGACCCAAAGGAGAAAAATGGAAGTTAGAAGATATGATTAATGAACTAACGGAGGCAGTCGGAAAAATTCTTGCTCCGCAAAATACTTTTTTGATTTTTAATAGCTACTCTCTTGGTTTTTCTCCACTCGTATTAGAAAATCTTATACTCACTCACTTTCAGGCACATTCTCCTAAAATAGAGTCCGGTGAGTTATTTTTTCAGGAAGAATCCGGGAAAAAATTACCTTTGGGTATTTTCGGACGATTTTCTAATATCCAAAAATAAATCCTTTCTCTTTTCAAAATATACCAGAATCATCAAAACTAATTGATTACCATAAAAGAACGTTTCTATAAAACATGGATTTTTCCTCTCAAAATCGAATTTCGTTTCTGAAAAAATTAGCAGAAGAACCGCTTGATCTTCTCATTGTAGGAGGGGGGATTACTGGTGCGGGAATCGCACTTGATGCCGCACTCAGAGGCTGGAAAGTCGGACTGATTGAAAAAAAAGATTTTGCTTCCGGAACAAGCAGCCGTTCCACGAAACTGATTCACGGGGGGCTGCGCTACCTCAAACAGTTTGAATTAAAGTTAGTACACGAGACGGGAACGGAGCGGGCTGTAATTCACCAAAATGCCCCACACTTGGTGAAGCCGGAAGATATGCTGTTGCCTATTGTGGAGGGAGGAACACTTGGAAAGGTGGGTACGGGGATTGCGCTTTGGGTTTATGATAAACTTGCAGGCGTAAAATCCGAAGAGGCTTTCGAGATGTTATCAACGGAAGAAGTGGCAGAAGCAGAGCCTCTCTTGAAGAAAGACGGGCTAAAAGGAGGGGCTTTGTATACTGAATATAGGACTGATGATGCAAGGCTTACCCTTGAAACCATCAAAACCGCAGTAGAAAAAGGAGCAGTTTGTGTAAATTATACCGAAGCTATAGACTTTGAATACGAAAATGATAAAATCAGAACGGTCTTGGTAAAGGAAGTGTTTTCGGGTACAATTTTCAGAATAAATGCATCTGTAATCGTTAATGCTACCGGACCCTGGGTGGACACACTCCGGACCAAAGACCATAGTCTCCACGAAAAACGGCTTCATCTTACCAAAGGGGTACATATAGTAGTTCCTTCCACAAGATTTCCCATACGTCAAGCACTTTACTTTGATGTACTCTCTGATGGCAGAATGATGTTTGCTATACCCAGAATGGATATAGTGTATATTGGTACTACAGATACCAATTACGAAGGAGATATGCACAATCCCGTGATTACTGATTTGGATATTGAGTACATTCTCAAAGGGGTAAATGAGCTTTTTCCGTCCATAAATCTGAATGAAAAAGACATTCTTTCTACTTGGGCTGGATTGAGACCACTAATCCATGAAGAAGGAAAATCCCCTTCCGAATTGTCCCGTAAAGATGAAATTTTTGAGTCTGAAAGTGGACTTATTTCTATTGCAGGCGGAAAGCTAACCGGGTATCGGAAAATGGCAGAACGAATTGCAGACCTTGTGGGTGAAAAGTTATTAAAACAGGGACTAATTCCTGAAATACCTCCTTGTATTACTGATAAGCAAATTCTGAATGGAGGGGATTTTGATAAAGAAGAAGCTACTTTTCAGTTTTCTCAAAGAATGTATTCCACCTTTGGTAAGATAACCCCTCCCTTAAAATCAATCGTTACGCTCACTCATTTATACGGAACACAAACAGAGATTATTCTTAATCACGCTTTAAAGTACAAAGAAGAAGGAAAAACAGATGAGATTGCGCTTCTTTATGGAGAGCTTCTCTTTTGCCTCGAAAAAGAAATGGTTGTAAAGCTGGAAGATTTTTTTATTCGACGAAGTGGAAGACTCTATTTTGAAAGAACAAAAATCCCTTTGATTCTCCCCGATGTATTGTTTTTTTTCATGGAGTATTTCCATTGGGACGAAGCAACATTAAAGGCAGCACACACTGAATGGGAAAGCATCTTCTCACAGTCATTGATTTGGGCAAAAACTGCTAATAAAGAGTAATGCTACTTAAAAATGACTACATTAGGGTGATATACGAATAGTTTTTTAAAATTAAGTAGCAAGTCGAATGTATCTTGTATTAAATTTAGCCTAAAATAAGCGTTAAACAATTGATTACCAGCAATGATTTCAATTTATACAATATAAACTAATTATGCGCAGGCACTTAACCTTTTATAAATTATCTTTGTAACGTTCCCTATCCAAACCGAATTTTATATGAACATTTTTATCAAATTACTCTTGTTATGTATTTTTATGCCCTCCTTATTGTTCGGGCAATTTTACTCGGTAAGAAGGGGCAATTTTCAAGCAGAATTAGAGATTCAGAAACGTTACAAAAAAGCAAAAGTACTGACTTGTAAAATTTATGAAGGGAGAGGGGCAGAGAATCCCACGCTTCTTAAGATTGACAAGTTTGATAGTGAAGGCAGGATAAGCAATAGTATTTATTTAGAACAAAATGATGAAATAGGAGGAATAGATACCACAATTACCCTTTACAAATATGATGATAAGGGGCGAATGTCCGGTTATAGTATTGGAAGTGGGGCAGCAGATGAATTATCCGCAGGTTTTGTCTATAATGATAAAGATGAATTGACTTACCAAGGGGTTGCTTCGGCGGAAGCACGAGAATTTACCTTTGAGTATGAAAAGAATCTATTAATGAAAGAAATAGGATACGGGGCAATTCCGCTAAAAGGAGACGGAAGCCCCGATTGGACTGTTTTTGAAACCACTACCTACATCTATAATGAACAAAGGCAAAGGGTACAAGTGCAGTTTAGTTTTCTGGGAAGTATCAGCTATACCACACGCTTAGAATACGATGAGAATCAAAACCTAATTCATGAGAAACAATGGCATGGAGAAGAGGAGGGAGAACCCCAAAAGACAATAACCTATAGCTACAACCACAATGGATTACTTATTGCGATACAAGATACAGAAGGCATGACCAATACTTATGAATATACTTACAGTGATGAGTAGAATGTTTTCTCTTTGAAAGGTCAATAAAGAGATAAGCAGTCTGGAATATTTGCTTTATACCGCTTATATAAAGAAAAAGGTGGGAGTTTTTCCCACCTTTTAGAAAATTATATGTACTTTTAGGCATTCGCCAAGGCATCAGCACCTCCCGCAATTTCGAGAATTTCCTTGGTGATGGCTGCCTGACGGGCTTTGTTGTATTTGAGTTTTAACTCTTTCAGTAGCGCGTTTCCGTTTTCGGTAGCCTGGTCCATCGCTACCATTCTAGACCCTTGCTCGGAGGCATTAGATTCAAGCACAGACCTATATAGGCGGATACGTAATGAGTTAGGTATCAAATCTGCCAGAATTTTTTCACGTCCGGGTTCAAAGATATAATCTGCATTTGTGTTATTTTGGGATACCGTTTCGCCTTTTTCAAGCACAAGCGGAAGGAAAGGCTCTGCAATCCTATTTTGAGACATTACATTTTTAAACTCATTATACATTATCACTACTTTATCCCATTCTCCAGACAAGAAGCCGTTAAATATCCGCTCCGTAACCGTATTTACTACCTCAAAACTAAGTTTAGAAAGTACATCGTAGCTCTTTCCATCTACAATTTTAACATCTCTTTTGGAGAAAAAATCATATCCTTTTTTTCCAACACAAAGTGCGTGAAGGTTTCCGGACTCTTTATAGGAGGCAAAATTAGCTTGAATATACTGATTGACAAATCTGAAAAGATTAGCATTAAACGGACCGCAGAGACCACGATTAGAAGTTACGATTACCAAAAGGACGTTTTTTACAGGACGCTCAACCACTAACTTACTTGGAATATCTTCTACGTTCAAAGCAGAGACGACATTACCAATAATCTCTTTCATCTTTGCAGCATAAGGGCGAAGTTGAATCATTCTATCTGTAGCTTTACGCAACTTAGCGGCCGCTACCATTTTCATCGCTTTCGTTACTTGCTGGGTGTTTTGAACGGTTTTGATACGACCTCTAATTTCCTTTAAATTTGCCATATTTTACGATTTAGCAGTATATTCTTTGTTTTTCGGGCGCAAAATTACAACTTTTTTTGATTTTATGATGGTTTTATTATAAATATTTGTTGATTTAGCTGCGCACATCTCACCAAACATTTTTATAGGCTTATTTTTTCTCTTGTAATTGTCTGAACCGCATCAAGTACTTACCCAAAATATCAAACTCTAAATTAACGGCATCTCCTATCTTCAGCGACCGAAATCCCGTATGCTCAAAAGTATAGGGAATAATGGTAACACTAAACGTTGATACGTTTGCATTTACTATGGTGAGGCTTACTCCGTTTATCGTGATAGAACCTTTATCTACAAGTAAGGGCGCAAATTCCGTATTAAATTCAAACAAAAATATCCATGAACCACCTCTTTCTGTAATGTCCTTTACAATACCAATTGTGTCCACATGTCCTTGTACAAAATGTCCATCTAAGCGACTATTCATTTTTAAGCACAATTCTGTATTGACAAATTTCCCCGCTTCCCAATACCTTAAATCTGTTTTGGAAAGAGTCTCCTCTACAGCAACTACCTCATATATCGTGCCATTTTTATCCTGACTCTGTATAGACGAAACCGTTAAACACACCCCATTATGGGCGATGCTTTGGTCCACTCTGATAGGCTCTTCAAAAATACAACTAAATACAAAAACCCTATTTTCACCTTCTTGCTTAACCGCTTTGACCTCTGCTAATTGTGTAATAATCCCTGTAAACATTCCATTTAAATTGTAAGTAGAAAATCATTTCTCTTTTTCCCGTAGTTCTCATGTGTGTATGATTCCCTAAGAAAAGAGAAAACCCAATAGATATCCAAAGCTAATAACTAATTAAAAAGAGGGTTGTTTTATAGTGATTTTGGGTAGAAGTTGATTTTACTATATTAACGGGGCATCTGCCCCTCCAATAGTGAGTGGTTATGTAATAAAATTACGCTACTCAACTTTTTTTGAAAGGGAAAAGCGTAATTTTATCGTAAGCAGTAAATAGTTAAAAATAATTCACAAATAATAAGGCTAAATAGCTAATAGTCAAAAGTTTAACTAATAATTATTTTCTTAGTTTTTTACTCACCCGTACTTAAAAAAACAAACCACTATCATTGGGTTTTATGGCTATAATCAAGTGAATACTCCTGATAGGAAGTATTCACTTGAGGCGGTCCTTTAAGTGGAAACTGTGTGAGGTTTCGTAGCCGCTCAACATGAAACCAACGAACAAATAAAATGCAGGGCAGAGTACAATAAAATACATTTTGAAGATGATTCAAGCCTCTCATAAATTTGGATAAACACTTTGGAATAAACGCAAAAGTATTTATTGGGGTAGGAATAGTACTTGGTAAGTAGTATGAAGCAAATGCTTTTCGTCTCCAAAACCATAAATGATTGATAATAATGAAATTAAAAAAAATAATACCGCAAATTAATTACTAATAACCACTTACTTATTCCACCACTATCAAACAAAATACTTTCCGTATTAATAGTAATTTCGTAGCAAAATAACTATGTATTTTATCATAAGCTCCCAGTATTCCTTAAAAAGAAAAACAAAAAAGTTTTAAAAAAAAATAATTTGTTTTGTGGAAATTGCTTAACTTTGGGCTTCTATTAACTATCTAATCATAAAGTTCATATTCACGAATAACGATATTGTATCTAAAAAAGGAATTCAGAAAATTTTTTTTCTTGAAATGGGAATCACCCTCGTTTTAGTAGCCAAATTGATTTTTTCCCCTTCCGAAAATTATGTAAGTTTTACATAAGAAAAAGCGATTTTGGGGATAATAAAAGAAGATTAGCTCACCGAAAAACCATCGCGAGCGGGTATGTTATAACAACATTAAAAACATATTTATGTAGTTTTATTCCCGTAACCGAATTAAAATAATCAACAAAATGATTTTTTTTTTTTTTGGCAAAGATTTTGAATAA
>CAUJFT010000165.1 GCA_963169475.1 Bacteroidota bacterium
GTCGGGGAGAGATTCTTCGGCGGCTTTTTTTTGAAATATACCCAAAATCTGGCTACCAAACCCGCTATGAAGGAAGAAGATAGATTTACCCCTACTATAAGATTTTTTTACTCTACCCGACATTTTTTTAGGAGTTTCTATATAACGCTTTTTGCGGCACTACATTTCATAATGGAGGGATTGCTGGCTAAAAGCTATGTCCCCTCGCTTGTCAAATATAGGATTATCTTTTTTTTATCGTATCTTTGTATTCCATT
The DNA here is from genome assembly GCA_963169475.1 of Bacteroidota bacterium. Classification (GTDB taxonomy): domain Bacteria; phylum Bacteroidota; class Bacteroidia; order J057; family J057; genus JAAFHL01. The sequence goes on from CAUJFT010000165.1 coordinate 258, forward strand.
CTCATTCAGGTTAAACTTTTTGAGTTCGTTTTAAGCATTTTTTAAATAAAATAAATCATGGAAAATAAGCCTATTAAAAGGCATACGGCCTTACGCCCATTGAGCAGAGACCATCATTATGGTTTGCTATTTTGCTGGAAAATCAAAGAAGGAGTTAAATGGGATATAGCTATGGAACGCCTTGAAAGATATACCACTTGGTTTTGGAGTACGCAGCTTGCCAAACATTTTGAAATAGAAGAAATGTATCTTTTCTCTGTTTTGGGCGATGAACATGAACTCATTAAGCAAGCTAAAGCAGAACATTCAAGCATAAAAGATATTTTTGAAAGCAAAATAAAAGACAAAGAGACCTTGCTACAGCTTGGATTGATACTTGAAGCGCATATTCGTTTTGAAGAAAGAATTTTGTTTAATGAAATTCAACAAGCCGCTTCAGCGGAGCAGTTAGAAGATATTCAAGAATATCATCATGATTTGTTTAATAGCGAGTGGGAAGATGAGTTTTGGGTAAAACCAAGCTAAAAAATATTCTTGATTTATGGCAAATTTTGGCAAATTGGCTTGAATAAACCAATACACAATCATTCCCAATAGAACGGCAATATGGACGAAATCATCAGTAATCTTAATCAAATAAACAAGCGTATCAAAAACGCTTGTAAAAAGGCAGGGAGAAAACCCGATGAGATAAAGTTGCTTTTGGCTACAAAAACGGTTCCTGCCGAACGGATTACAATCGCATTGCAAGCAGGGCATACGCTCATTGCAGAAAATAAAGTACAGGAAATCAAAGAAAAGTATGAAGCACTAAAAGAGATTCCTCATACCCAACATTTTATCGGGCATTTACAGACCAATAAAATCAAAGAGATTCTAAAATATAATGTTTCTTGTATTCAGTCGCTTGACCGTCTGGAATTAGCCGAAAAGCTACATCAACGCTTAAAAACTGAAAACAAAACATTAGAAGTATTAATACAAGTTAATACTTCTAATGAAGAAAGTAAATTTGGGGTTAGTCCTGATGAAGTCATAACATTTGTAAAGCAGGTTGCACAATTTGAGACCCTAAATATAAAAGGATTGATGACAATCGGTTTATTTAGTGCGGAAACCGAAAAAGTGCGTAAATGTTTCCAATTACTCCAAGCAATTCAACAACAAGTGATTGCATTGAAACTTCCGCGTGTACAAATGCAAGAGTTATCAATGGGTATGAGCGGGGACTTGGAAACAGCAATCGAAGAGGGGGCTACTATCATAAGAGTAGGTACTGCTATTTTCGGACGGCGGATATACCCAGACAGCTACTATTGGAATGAAGCTAAAAATTAAGGCTTCCAATTTGTCTTACACGTAAGAAGGTAAACTCTAAAACAAAGAAAAGCTGCGAATTAACAGAATATGACGTTAATAAATATTTCAAAATAAAGATGAAAAGTACAAATTTAAATATTATCGGGCTTGTAATATTAATGCTGATTAGTTGTGCAGCAGCTCATAAAAGTAAGCAGACAATAACGGACTATGATTTAAGCAAGCCCAGCTTTTCCTTGATTCTTCCAGAGGAATTAAGAGAAATATCTGGATTGACGGCAATTGATAGCACAACCCTTGCTTGTATTCAAGATGAAAACGGAATTCTTTTTATCTATGATATACAAAAAAATAGGATTACAAGGCAATATAGTTTTAATATTGACGGGGATTATGAAGGAATCACACGCGTGGGAAGTACAATGTATGTTTTAAGAAGTGATGGAGTATTATTTGAAATCTCTAACTATCAATCTTCAAATTCTACGCTGACTTCTTTCACGACAGGGATTCCGGCAAATAATAATGAAGGATTGTGTTATGATGCTGATAACAATCGATTATTAATAGCAAGTAAAGGGAAGATTGCCAAGGGGGCAGAGTACAAAAACAAACGGGTAATCTATGGATTTGATTTAAAAACAAAAAAACTAATAGACAAGCCTATATTTGAATTTGATGTTCAAAGCCTCAAAGAATACGCCACAAGCAATAAGATTGATATTCCTACCAAGACAAAGAAAAAGGGATTGATAACGGAGCCTATTATTAAACTCATGACCTCTGCCATTGCGATTCACCCGATAACAAAAAAATTATATTTACTTTCAGCCTCCGACCATTTGTTTTTTATCTTTAATATTAATGGCGAGATAGCACATTTGGAGGCACTAAATCCAGATATTTTTAACAAAGCGGAAGGTATCACTTTTTTAGATAATGGAGACATGATTATTTCTAATGAGGGACAAAGTAAGAATCCTACCTTATTGCGATTCAATTATAAGCAGTGAATAGTTAAAAACAAACACCAAATAATAAGACTAAGTAAGTAATAGTCAATTGTTTAAATGATGGTCTTTCCTTAGTTTTTTACTTGCTCATACTTAAGTATAAATAAATAAATGACAATGATGAGTGAGTATCAGTCAATGAAAGCGGGATATTTAAAGCAAAAAAATAAGGAGAATAGGCATTTGAGGTTCTTTTTTCCCAAAACTAATTAGCTGGCGTAATGATAAATACAGATAAAA
>CAUJFT010000166.1 GCA_963169475.1 Bacteroidota bacterium
AGCAAACATGTTTTGCCAAGGAATTGTATTGATTACCCTTACATTAAGGCGGTACGTAGGGTCAGCACCTGCAAACATATCTCTTACAAATAACTCACGATTTTGTAGAAAAGCCGTTACACGACGAAGCAAAGCATCAAACTTAGCCGGCTCAAAAGGATTATTGAACTTTCCGCCTTGCTCTGCCCACCAAACTCTCAGTTTTGTATTCACGTCTTTGACCGTGTATTTATCCCCGGGAGAACGTCCCTTAAACTCCCCCGTGTTTACACACAATGCACCACTGTCTGCCAAAACACCCATATTTCTTTTGAGCGACTCTTCTATGAGTTCTGTAGGGGTCAGATTCCAATGTTGAGTGAGCGTATTGGCTAACCCTATGGCTTCAAGACCGGAAACGCTGGATTTAATACCTTTGATGTTCATAAAAATAGTGTAGTTCTAATATAAAACAAAAAATAATTAACATTTTTTTAATCGGGTGCAAAGTTAAGCCTTCCTTTTATAATCACAAAATCTACGAAAAATAAATTATTATTAAAAAATCGTTATAAAACCTGTTTTTTATTAAAGAAAATGCGATATTAGTGCGAATTAGGTTTGTTTTTTATAAGAAAATGACCATATTTTTATGTTTTTTTAGATTTTCTGTTTTGAAAAAAAAATACAAAAAAATAACGTTTTAAGCATATTCACCCCACAAAAACAGGATAGTCAATCAAAAAAATGACCCTAAAAGCCCGAGACCTCTCTTTTTGACATTTTGATGCCGAAACAAAATCTCCCAAAGAGGAATATCTCTACACCCTATAAGTGTCTGAAGAGAAATGTAAAACTATACTCGCTTACCGGAATATCGGACTTCCCTTGTAATATCTAATTTATAATCTCTACATAAATAATTTTGTACGCCCGTTTTTTTTACCATTTTTTACTACCTTTGTACTATCGCAATGGGGGCAAGCTATTTTTTAAAAGTTATCTCTCACATAATCGCAAAAATAACCCTCTTTTTGCTTATTCCAAAATATCATACTTTTTAAGTTTTATGGCAGAAACAATCATCAAGCCCTTCAAAACTGCCAAAGATTGGCGAACTTGGTTGGGAAAAAATCAGGATTTGCAAGAAGGTATATGGTTGCAAGTATTTAAAGTTGATTCCGGAATTGAATCAATAAAAATTACTGAGGCATTGGAGGAAGCACTTTGTTATGGCTGGATTGACGGGCAAAGAAAAAGCTATGACGAACAATCGTATTTACAGAAATACACTCCAAGACGACCGCAAAGCATTTGGTCTAAACGAAATATTGGAATTGTAGAAACTCTTATTAAAGAAGGTAAAATGATGCCAAGAGGTTTTGCAGAAATAGAAAAAGCAAAAGCCGATGGTCGTTGGGCAAGGGCTTACGATTCACATACCACCATGCAAGATGCTGAAGATTTGATGCAAGAACTAGCGAAGAACACAACAGCGATGGATTTTTACGAATCATTGAACAAGAGAAACAAATTTGCCATCAACTTTCGGTTGCAAACTGCTAAAAAGCCCGAGACAAGAGACAAGCGAATGAAAGAAATCTTGACAATGCTTAAAGAAGGAAGAATGTTTCATTAATAGTCCAAAAAACAATTAACTATTATGTCATTTCAAGCTTACATAGACAACATCAAAATCAAGACGGGTAAGACACCTGCTGATTTTAAAAAATTAGCCGAGGAAAAAGGATTTATTAAACAAGGAGAATTGCAAGTAAAAGCTACCGAAATTACCAATTGGCTCAAAGAAGAATTTGAACTCGGTCATGGTCATGCTATGGCTATTTATGCAACATTTAAAGGTACAAGCTGATGAAGAAATAAAATAACGAACCCCTCTATATACAACGACAATAAACAGTTAATAACAACAATAGAATACATTATATGGCAGCTCAACAAAACATAACCCCTTGCCTTTGGGTTGAAAAAGACGCAAAAGCAGTGGTAGATTACTATCTTTCTATTTTCAAAGACGGCAAGTTGAAAGACTATCGCCAATTTCAAAATCCACCCGAATTTGGAGGGCAAACATTTGATACAGCTGTCATGGAGCTTATGGGAGTAGAATTTTCGATTCTTGCCGCTGGACCTTTATTTAAATTTAATGAGGCGGTTTCGTTCGTAATCAACACAAAAGACCAAGCCGAAACCGATTACTATTGGGAAGCATTAACAACGAATGGAGGCGAAGAAGGCGTTTGCGGCTGGTGCAAAGACAAGTATGGTTTATCGTGGCAGGTAGTTCCGGTTGAGTATTTTGACCTTATTCACAGCGAAGACCCTATTATTAGAGAAAAGGCATTAATGAATACATTTAAAATGACGAAGCTAATTTTATCAGAACTTAAATAGTTTAAAATATGGATAACAGAATAACAGTAACTGCATCAATAAACGCAGACAAAGCAAAAGTTTGGGACTACTACACGAATCCGACACATATTGTAAATTGGAATTTTGCCGACCCAAGCTGGCATTGCCCAGCGGCTTCTAACGATATGAAAGTGGGAGGAATTTACAAAGCAAGAATGGAAGCCAAAGACGGAAGTTTTGGTTTTGATTTTGAAGCAGTTTATACAGAAATTCACGATAATGAAAGTTTTGCCTATCAATTTGGTGGGCGACATGCAGCTATCGTGTTCAAGGAGCAAAGCGGCCAGACCATAGTTACTGTAACGTTTGACCCTGAAGCACAAAATCCGGTCGAAATGCAACAACAAGGTTGGCAAGCTATTTTGAATAATTTCAAAAAATATACTGAAACTAATTGAGGAATAAAAACAACGAGCCACTAATAATAGCTTGCCAAAAGCAGGGCTGACGGGCTTCTGTGATAGTTTTGCACTTAGCTGAACTTTAGTATTTCAAATGAACGGGGACCACCATCGTCAATACGCAGCTCATTGGACGGCATTTTAGAAAACACCACGACAATGGACAGCTATAAAGAAACTTTTGAAACTTGGAACAAAGTTGCTTCACTATATCAAGACAAGTTTATAGACTTAGACTTGTATAATGATACCTATGATTTTATTTGTAATACCATTAAAAAGAGCAATGCAAAACTATTAGAAATTAGTTGTGGACCGGGAAATATCACAAAGTACCTTTTAAGTATAAGTCTATTAAAACATTTAATCTAAAAAAAATGATAGTCATTAATGTTAGTGAAGGGGATATTATTAATTTTCATCAATTTAATCTTAATTTTTTTGTTTTGACGAAACTATATCTTAAAAAAACCTATGTTATCAATAAATTGTATTTCCATAGAAGTTCGTTTTCCCAATTTAGGACACTACCAAAACTGTCGTATAGTTAGCTGAAATCCTTTTTTTTGCTTCTTTGGATACCGTTTCTTTTCCGACTTTTAGGACATGGGAAATATTCCTTATGCCGCTTCCATTATGCAGCATCTCTACGATTTGTGTCTTAACATCTGGCTTATACGAGGACAGACTGTAATGCGCTTGAAAGCTATTACCACAACTTTTACATTTAAGTCGCTGTTTCTTTCCGGATTTGCAATAATTATAACCCGCAAAGATTACCTCTTCTGAATTACATTTTGAACACAATATTTTGGTTGTCGCCATATCTATGATGTTTTAAATATGCAATATTACGGCTTTTTTCTGTAAATGTTAAATAATCACCACCTACTTTTCGGGTAGTTTTCTCTCTTTATTTAGTGATAGCTTACGGTTTATTACTCTTTTGCATAGGATTTTCTGCTCCATCTGTATCCCACTTACTCCATTGATTTCCCTTGTAAAGCTGAAAACGCGTAGGTACATTTTTGGGAGGGAAATAATTATTAGAAACTTCTACATCTGCCGTTTCAAGATAAGGGTCAAGTATAATTCCTGTTACCGGTTTTTCAAACATAAATACCTTCGTTATCTTTTCTGCATTATACCTCCATATTTCTACAGGGATTCTCTTAATAATTTGAGAACCGCCTTCAAATTCAAAACGAAGAATAACGGGCATTACAAGTCCTCCTTTGTTGATAAGGGTAATTTCATAGAAATTATACCCCGTCTCCATGATTTTCTTTTCATCGGGAGAAAGCGAGGCGGAGAATTTGTCATATTCTGAAATTTCCCATTTTTGTGCCTTATACTTGTCGTAAGTTGTATAAAAATCTTTGACTGCGGGGTCTCTTGTCATAAGAGGTTCCGGGTTCATCTCCTGATATCTTTGTTCTGATTGATACTCCAATGAATTTTGGGCAGCCTTTTCTGCGATTGGTTTTTCGATTTGGGGATTCTGGGTAGAAGGCTGCATCCATTTTACTTGGTCTATTCCAATATCCACATTATCTGTGGTATAAAACCACCCCCACCAAAACCAATCCAAGTCTATTCCAGAGGCATCTTCCATTGTCCTAAAAAGGTCTGCCGGGCTAGGATGTCGGAACGCCCACCGCCGGCAATATTCCTTGAAGGCATAATCGAAAAGCTCCCTTCCCATAACGGTTTCCCTTAGAATATTCAAGGCGGTTGCGGGTTTTCCGTAAGCATTATTCCCAAATTGAAGGATAGATTCAGAATTGGTCATAATAGGAACAAGGGTGTTTTTTTCGCTTCGCATATAATCCGTAATTTTCCATGCAAAGCCTCTTCTGGAAGGATAATTTTTTTCAAATTCTTGTTCGGTGAGAAATTGAACAAAAGTATTTAACCCCTCATCCATCCAAGTCCACTGCCTTTCGTCCGAATTAATAATCATTGGGAAGAAATTATGTCCCACTTCATGGATAATGACCCCAATCATTCCGTATTTAGTTCCCTCTGAATAAGTACCGTCTTTTTCGGGTCTTCCTCCATTAAAGCATATCATTGGATACTCCATACCGATATTCTTGGTATGTACAGAGATTGCAACCGGATAAGGATAGTCTATGGTATATTTGGAATAGGTCTTAATCGTATGCGCAACCACACGCGTAGAGTATTGTTCCCACAGCGGGTTTCCTTCCTTAGGGTAAAAAGACATTGCCATGCGGGTATTGCCTCCAATATCAGTAGCCATTGCGTCCCAAATAAATTTACGGGAGGCGCAAAAAGCAAAATCTCTAACATTTTCTGCCTTAAATATCCATGTTTTTGAGGTGGTACTACGATTAGGTTCAGTCTTTTCGGCTTCTTCTTGAGTGATAATCATTACCGGCTTATCATAAGAGCGGATAGCCTTCTCCCACCGCTGCCTTTGAGTCGGCGTAAGCACCTCATTGGGGTTTTGCAAAACACCCGATGCCCCTACTACGTGGTCAGAAGGAACAGTAAGACTTACTTCGTAGTTTCCAAAGGGAAGCGTAAATTCTCCAGAACCCAGAAACTGTTTGTGTTGCCAACCATTTACCTCATTATAAACACACATTCTGGGAAAAAACTGTGCAATAGTATAAAGATAGTTTTTGTCTTCTGGAAAAAACTCATATCCCGACCGCCCTCCTACCTTATCTCTATCATTGATATTATACCACCATTTAATAGAAAAACTGTATTTCCCTCCGGGCTTTAGCGGCTCTGGCAAATCTACCCGCATCATTGTTTTATTAATGGTATATTTCAGATTTTTCTTATCAGTTGTTTGTACGTATTCTATTTTGAACCCTCCGTCATAGTCTAATAGTTGCCTTTGAATGTCGCTAAAATAAACCCTCCCTTCTCCAAATTTTTCGGTTCGGGTGAGTTGGGCATCGGACTCCTTCTGAAAAAGATTCTGGTCTAATTGAAGCCATAAGTAGGTCAGAACGTCCGGAGAGTGATTTGTATAGGTGATAGTTTCTGTTCCATAGAGTTTTTGGGTATTATCGTCTATCAATATCTGCATTTTGTAATCCGCCTGCTGCTGCCAATATTGATGCCCCGGCGCGCCAGAGGCTGTCCTATAAGTATTGGGAGTGGGGAGTTCTTCTTCCAATTGCTTGAACGGGTCTCTTTTAATCAAGCCCGTTGAGCCGGTTTTGGGAGCATTATCCTGAGCTGGTAACCAAATTGAAAGAACAGTCAAGGATAAAAAAAATATTGCTTTTCTCATATACATCTTAAAGAATAATAAAATCATAAACTGCGAAGGTACAAAACCCAAGTTAATTCGTCTGTTTTTCTACGTAAATATTATACTAAATCCCTAAAATACCCTTTATTATGTAGGGTAAGGCTATCGGAATTTTGGGATAGGTACATAACTTTAATAGGAAGTGGGAAGTTCAGTTTTTTAGAAAATAATCACCAGAGAGATGGGGTGGGCAAAGCAAGCAAAATAATCTCCATTCACATTGTTATCCTATTTCCTAAAAAAAAAAATTTGCATAACCGTAGAAAAATCGATATTTTTTCGTACCTATGTAGTCTGAAATAATGAAAACAATTTTCGGAAATTCATTTTTATTTTAACTAAGACCACAAAAAAAATCATGAAAAATTTATTTATTTTATTGGTAGTAATTCCCATCTTCGGTATTACGAATGTATGCGGGCAAGTTGAAGGAAACTTTAAATCTCGGTCGGCAACTGTACCTGCTCAACAAGCAGAGCAAATGAACATACAACAAAGAGCTTATAATGAGCCTAGTATGAATGCAAATGTAGCCGGCTATTATTCTCCCAACAATGATAATCAGGGACGAATGGTATTTGCGGGTGAAAATGTAATGATTCTTCAAGTAAATGCCCTCTCTAATAATAGGGCTAAGGAGTATGTAGCCGTTTTTAACATTACTCAAGCGGGTGCTACTGCCGAAGAAGCAGACAGATTGCTAAATGAAAAAGTAAATAGCTTCACTACATCGGCGGTGGCATTGAATGTTGCACGAGAAAATATCTATGTGGATATGGTTTCGTTTTTACCAAGGTATGAGTACGTAGCCTCTAAGAAAGTGTTCTCTAAAAAAACCTATACGGAAGTCCCCAAAGGATTTATTCTCCAAAAAAATATTCATGCCAAATTCAGTAGCCCAGAGATGTTAGATAAACTCATTACGATTGCTGCCAAAAATGAAATTTATGAAGTAGTAAAGGTAGATTATACAGTAGAAAATCCGGATAAAATCTATGCAGAATTACGCTCAAAAGCGATGGCATACCTCAATGAGGAAATAGAAGCCTATAAGAAAATTGGGATTCAGCTAGACAGTGCCTACAAAGTAGCTACCGAAAACACCTTAGCCATTTATCCGGCAAATCGCTACACGAGCTATCAGGCTTTTTCTAGTGTGTCTATGGACGCAGTAAGA
>CAUJFT010000167.1 GCA_963169475.1 Bacteroidota bacterium
ACAGATTGCATCTATTAAAAATAAAAATGTATGTCCTTAGCCCGTTAAAAATTAAAGAAAATATGTTAGAACACTCGTTTTACTAGCGTGATATGCCTAACAGCACTATTTCTTCTGTCATGTTTTGATAGTAAGCTGCGTAGTACGAAAAAAAACCTTAATTTTGTCGCAACTTAGTAGGTTTTGGGAAGCTACTAAATTTAATACTCCTAACTTGAAAAAAGATTTATATAGCTTTTTACGTATATCAAGGGTGCCTAACCTTGTGATTACATTTGTATCTTTTGCATTGGGGGCTTTTATTGCCAATAAACATAGTTTTCAGTTTTTACAGCATACAATTTTTTGGGCTGTAGGGATAGGTATAGTACTTATTGCTGCGGGAGGGTATTGGATAAATGATGTTTATGATTTTCGGATTGATAGAATTAATAAACCGGAGCGAACAGTAATTAACACCCTTTTGTCTGTAAAAAAGGTAGTAACAGTTCATATTGTAATGCATACCATTTTATTTGTGAGTTTAGTATTCATCACCCAAAAACTGATGTTAATTATGATTGGAGCAGCCTTGTTGTTGTTCATATATGCAGCATGGTTAAAACGAACCACGCTGCTAGGGAATGTAACAGTGGCTTTCCTCACAGCATTAGTGATTATGATGGCTGGATTTATTTATACCTTTAATGCTGCATTGGTTTGGACGGCTATTTTTGCTTTTCAGATTAACCTCATAAGGGAAATTGTAAAAGATATAGAAGATATCGAAGGCGATGTTAAATTTAATCTTCAAACATTACCAATACAAATTGGTATTTTCCGGACACGTATCATAATGTATATATTATACCTATTTCTACTTGTGTGTTGTTGGATGCCTTTTCTACTCCAAGATATTTTAAATACTACGGTTTCTGTATTATACATAATTTTATCCTTCTTTTTATTTCAAGTGCCAGCGATTGGTCTTATGCTTCATCTTTCTCATAGCAAAACTACAAAAGACTACACCGCCCATAGTAAAATGGTTAAATGGCTAATGCTTTCGGGAATGATTACCTTATTGCTTTTGTAAAGAACATGTGCTTAGTAACGAGGAGTAAAAAAGTACAGAAAGCCTTAAACAATGTGGAGCGATAAAAATATTGATTTTCAGTTATTTAAATAATTATTGATAGAAATAAGTCTATTGAATCGAAATAATTAGCCGTATATTTTTATAAAAAAAAGAAAAAAGAGTATAAAAATTTGCACAGAATAAAAATTAGTAGTAATTTTGCCACTCATTTCAAAAAAGGTATTGTAAAGATGGAGTCTTTAATTAAGTTTGTCGAAGAGCAACAGATAAAGCGTGATGTACCCACATTTAGAGCGGGGGATACAGTCAATGTATATGTGAGAATAAAAGAAGGGGAAAAAGAGCGGGTTCAGCAATATAAAGGAGTTTGTATTCAGCGCAAAAACTCTGGAATCAGAACTACTTTTACCGTCAGAAAAGTATCTTCGGGCGTAGGGGTTGAGCGTGTGTTTCCGTTACACTCTCCAAGTATTGAAAAAATTGAGGTACTAAAATTAGGAAAAGTAAGAAGAGCAAAACTTTATTACCTCAGAGATAAAGTAGGAAAACAAGGGCGTATCAAAGAACTTATAAAATAAAAATTTTTTTAAAAAATCTTTTCCAAAAATTTGCAAAGCAAAAAAAAAGTCTTACCTTTGCATCGCTTTTTGAGAGATAGTATAATGCCGATGTAGCTCAGCTGGCCAGAGCAGCTGATTTGTAATCAGCTGGTCGGGGGTTCGAATCCCTCCATCGGCTCTTCTTTGAGAGAAAATTAATGATAGTGAAAGCTATCACGGGGAGATACCAAAGCGGCCAACTGGGGCAGACTGTAAATCTGTTGTCTTACGACTTCGAAGGTTCGAATCCTTCTCTCCCCACCCAGATAGTTCTTTAACAATAAAAACTACTGTATTTAAATTACAGTTAAAATATAAAAGCGGGAGTAGCTCAGTTGGTAGAGCATCAGCCTTCCAAGCTGAGGGTCGCGAGTTCGAGCCTCGTCTCCCGCTCTTTTTGCCGGAGTAGCTCAGTCGGTAGAGCGCATCCATGGTAAGGATGAGGTCATCGGTTCGATCCCGATCTTTGGCTCTGAATTTTTTTGTAAAAATCTTTGATAACGAATTTTAACAATGGCAAAAGAGCAATTTGTACGGTCTAAACCCCACGTAAACGTAGGTACAATCGGTCACGTTGACCATGGTAAGACTACTTTGACCGCAGCTATAACGACAGTATTGGCAAAGGCGGGAATGGCACAAAAGCGTTCTTTCGACTCTATCGACCAAGCACCCGAAGAGAAAGAAAGAGGGATTACAATTAATACTGCACACGTTGAATACGAAACGGAGAACCGTCACTATGCACACGTGGACTGTCCGGGTCACGCCGACTATGTAAAAAACATGGTTACAGGTGCAGCTCAGATGGACGGAGCAATCCTTGTTGTTGCTGCCACTGACGGACCTATGCCACAAACAAGAGAGCATATCCTTCTTGCCCGTCAGGTAGGAGTTCCCTATATTGTTGTATTTATGAATAAAGTGGACCTCGTAGATGACCCCGAGCTTCTTGAACTTGTAGAGCTTGAAATTCGTGAGTTACTTTCTAAATACGGTTTCCCTGGCGATGATATTCCTGTAGTTCAAGGCTCTGCACTTGGCGCACTTGATGGTCAGCCTCAGTGGGAGAAAGTATTGCTTGAATTAATGAATCACGTAGATACATATATTCCTACTCCTACTCGTGATACCGATAAGCCTTTCCTTATGCCCGTAGAGGACGTGTTCTCTATTACAGGTCGTGGAACAGTGGCTACTGGTCGTATCGAAAGAGGAATCGTTAAAACAGGCGAGCCCGTTGAAATTATCGGTCTTGGTGCTGAAAAACTAACTTCTACTTGTACAGGAGTAGAGATGTTCCGCAAAATCCTTGATTCGGGTCAAGCCGGAGATAACGTAGGGCTTCTTCTTCGTGGTGTGGATAAAGACCAAATCCGTAGAGGTATGGTAATTTGTAAACCCGGTTCTGTTAGACCTCATACTAAGTTCAAAGCAGAAGTATATGTACTTAGCAAAGACGAAGGAGGAAGACATACTCCGTTCTTCAACAGATACCGCCCTCAGTTCTATTTACGTAACACTGACGTTACAGGAGAAATGCTTCTGAATGAAGGGGTTGAGATGATTATGCCTGGTGATAATACCTCTATTACTGTGCATTTGATTTATCCGGTAGCGATGGAAAAAGGATTACGTTTTGCGATTCGTGAAGGAGGTAGAACAATTGGTGCAGGTCAGGTAACTGAAATCATCGAATAATCTATAATAACATAATCAGAAACTTCCCTTCTTGTAAGGGGAGTTTCTAATTGTATAAGATATTTTTTAGGGGGCTTAGTTCAAGGGTAGAATAGCGGTCTCCAAAACCGTTGATAGGGGTTCAAATCCTCTAGCCCTCGCATAGTTAAAACAAATGGAAAAAATAAAAAATTTTTTTGAGGAATATACCGACGAGCTTCTCTACAAGGTTCAGTGGACTCCTTCCGAAAAGTTGATTAGTGATAGTATCACTGTATTTATAGCTTGTATTATTCTGGCAATAGTTATCTTTTTAATGGATGCTGCGTTTAGTACGGTCTTAGGACAACTTTATAAACTCTTCTAAAATTATTATTAGTAATGGCGAAGTCTTGGTATGTGGTCAGAGCGGTTAGCGGGCAGGAAAGGAAAGTTAAACAGTATATCGAACAAGAAATAGAAAGAAGAAATCTTCAAGAGGTCGTAAGTCAAGTACTTATCCCTACGGAGAAGGTGTTTGAGGTACGAAATGGGAAGAAAAAGGTAAGAGAAAAGCTGTTTTTGCCTGGATACATTTTGATTGAAACCGAACTCGTAGGAGATATTCTCACAACAATTAAAGAGATACCCGGTGTAATTGGATTTCTTAGTGGAGAAAAACACGGATTAGAACCTGTTCCGCTTCGTTTGTCCGAGATAAATGCTATCTTGGGTAAGGTGGACGAAATGAAAGATAAAGGAGAGGTAATGGAAGACCCCTTCATTAAAGGAGAAGCCGTGAAGGTAATGGCAGGTCCTTTTAATGGGTTTGATGGAGTGGTCGAGGATATCTATGATGACAAGAAAAAACTTAAAGTGGTAGTTAAAATTTTTGGTCGTAATACTCCGATTGAATTAAGTTTCTTTCAGGTAGAAAAGATTGTTTAATAAATTCTTATGGCAAAAGAAGTTCAATATTTAGTGAAGTTGCAGGTTAAAGGAGGGCAAGCTAACCCCGCTCCTCCCATTGGTCCTGCATTGGGTTCTAAGGGTGTGAATATCATGGAGTTCTGTAAGCAGTTTAATGCTAGAACCCAAGATAGAATGGGGCAGGTGTTACCGGTTCAATTAACGGTATATACCGACAAGAGCTTTGAATTTGTTGTAAAAACCACTCCGGCGGCTACGTTACTGGGCGGTATTGCAAAGCTTAAGCCTAAAAAAGCAAACAGCAAAAATACGGGCGGCTCCCCTGAGCCTAACCGTAGGAAGGTAGGAAAAGTTACATGGGACGACATCCGCAATGTAGCCGAAATTAAAATGCCTGACCTGAATTGCTATACATTGGAAGCT
>CAUJFT010000168.1 GCA_963169475.1 Bacteroidota bacterium
GACAGTTTTCAAGACTTGCTAATGAATGGTTAGACGTAGAAAATGCCAACCAAATAGACAATAATTTAATGGGCGGAAAACGACTAAAAGAAGTTTGTAATTTTGACAGCAAAGCCTTAAATGATAGTCTTGAAAAAATCATAAACACAGACGAAAAAAGAGCCAAAGAAGTTTCTTCGTTTTATTTTGACTATCAAAAATCCATTGAAAACGTAGCCAAAACTGTCAAAAAAGGTGGTTATGCTTGTTATGTTGTAGGCAACAGAAAAGTAAAAGGTGAAGTTTTACCGACAGACGAAATAACCAAAGATTTTTTTGAAAACCAAGGTTTTATACACATAGAAACCATTATTCGGAACATTCCTAACAAGCGTATGCCAAGCAAAAACAGCCCAACAAATATAACAGGGAAGAAAGACGAAACAATGAATAACGAGTATATCGTGATAATGCGAAAAGAATAAAAATAAATACTAATCGCGTAGAATGACCAAGTCTATAGGTCTTAGAGGCTCTACTCACGCCTTATTTTGACAAGCACTGTCTTATCATAGCGGTTCAGTGAGGTAGCTTTTTCAACAAAATATTACTTTCAAAAACCCTTGTATTTTTTCATTTTTTCTATTTTCGCAGGGATATACTTGGTTTTTGTATCTACTTAGCAGGATTGATAGGAGTATCTATTCTAAACACGCATATAAAGAGATACGGCACGGATATTTATTCTGTGCCGCATCTCTTTTATCTTTTTTAACCCAATCAGCGTACAACGAAGGGTACTGCAGTTCTAAATTTGTCCCAAACTTTTAAGTGTTTAATTCCAAATGAAAAAGATAAATATTCTACTTTCCCTCCTTCTGTTCGTGCTTATTTCTAACTTGAATGCTCAAACCGCTAAAGGGACAAACTTCGTAGGAAAACCCTTGTATTTTGAGTCCTTATCTCAAATTTCGCCTAAGTATATTACAGGACAGTTTACCGGTATTAGTGTATTGGGTGGTAGATTTATCGCCAAAGACCTCGCCTTGGGAGCCGGTATAAAATCAACCCAAAGTATTGGGAGTATGATAAAAAACCCGTCTTCTACCGCAGGAAGCATGTATGGCTTAGTACGTCAGTATTTTCCAATAAAAGTCAAAAACCTCAAAGCCTACGGACAAGCAGAGGTAGCCTATAACCTAAGCTTTGTACCCGGATTAAATACCGGACAAGCTGAAAACCCACTCACCGCCCAACAATCCCTTAGCTTAGGGGTAAGTCCCGGGGTCTCTTATTTTATGGGGAAGCATTTTAGTGCAGACGCTTTTATAAGTGGCGTAAAGGTGGATATGAATTTAATAAAAAACAAAAATTGGACTTCTATTCTGAGCAGACTTGGTAATGCAGGGGTAGGAGTCTCTGGCAGCATATATTTCTAAAACCTATTTACTCACTAATCTATCCTTGCTTACTACTTTGCCTAATAGACCTTTGCTCGCACGATTACCGTAAACTACTTTCTTTGCTCATTTTTCTTTAACAATACCGATTACTTTCCAAGTTGAGTTTCTATCAAGTACCAATCTTTTCTTATTTTTTGTTCGCTAACCTTCTGTCATTGTTTTGAGTGAAATCCATTAAAGCTGCCTGTGAAAGGTGGCTTTTTGTTTCTAATAATAGCACTTTTGCCCAAAAAGAAGCGTTTTATATATTAAAATTCTAAAGAAAATTATATCTTTGTATCTAATTCACATTCAAATTGATTAAGTTACCATGAGAAATGTAATAATCCCCTTGATATTTATTACGGGAATCGCTACAGCCGTAATTTTATACGGGTGCAGAACCCAAAAGCAAACTAACGGTAATGCTACTTCAAAGCCTACAAAAGAAGTAGGGGCAAATCCCGAAACTCCTCCCAAGTGGAGTTTACTTAGGGAAGGGGCGGTTGGAAATGCAGAAGCAGAAACTCAATTTATCATTAAAACCGAAGCAGAATGGGCTAAGGTCTGGAAAGAAACAAACCAAAACTTTGAACCCGAGCCTCCCAGACCACCCGTAGATTTTTCTAAGGATTGGATAATTGCTTGTATGATGGGGCTTAAAAGGTCAGGGGGCTATAATGTAAGAATCAAAGACATCAAAGCCGCTGGAGATGAGCTTAAAGTGATGATAGAAAATACCGGACCGGGCAAAAACTGCATGAGTATAGACTTGATGACCTATCCTTATGCTTTTTACACCGTAGCACACTACAAACAATCTAAGGTAACATTTAACGTAAACGCTATATCTAAGGACTGTACAGACTAATTTTTTATTTCATCATTCATAGGGATTTGTTTCAAGAGATTGTGTTACTCCCGGGAAATGAATAGAATACTTCCAGGTTTAAGACTTGGCGCGGTAATTCCGTTTTTTTTTGCAACCAAATAGGCAGGAACCCCATATCTTGTGGCTATCTTTTCAATCGTCTCTCCTCCAAGTACTGTATGATAATATCCGTCCTGATACTCTCCTAAATCAGGGAGGGTAGTAAAGATGCTTAGCCGCTGCCCTGGCGAAAGTGCGTCACTAGGCAAAGCGTTTACTTTTTTAATAATATCCACAGTGGTTTTATACCTTTGGGAGATTCCCCACAAGGTTTCATTTGCAACAACAGTGTGTGTTATCCACCGGGAAATCACAGGAGAGGGCTTGGGATAAATAGTATCTCTTGTGATGAGCGTGTCCATATAAGCACCTCCTCCCGCAAAAGGCAGAGAAACTACCGGTACTCTCTCCTCTTTTTTTTCTTCCACAATCGCAATATTTTCAGTGATTCCTATCGGCTGAATTGCTGCATTTTTCCACATCTCGCTAGTAAGGATAATTACTTTGTCATTTTTCCCTGTATTTTCTTTGAGGTTAATCCGTTGTCCCGTATAGATTTTTAAATCGTCTTTTTTCATGCCGTTCTTTTTCTGAATCTTTGAAACTGACGTGCGATGCTTCTTGGCAATATCGGCGAGAGACTCTCCACTTTCGACAATATGAAAACGGCTTTTTTTGGGCTTTTTAAGATAAATAATACTCCCTTTTCTTGGCTCATTCTCCACAGATGCCCGATTCCAATCCATAAGATTTGAGTAGGTTATTCCAAAATACAAGGCAATATCTTGTAAAGATTGTTTTCCGGAGTAAAGAATATATTCAGGCTGAATATCGCTTAACAACGCCTCTTCTCCATAAAAAAGGTCATCTTCTAATTCTATGCGAACATATCTATCAGCAGGCAGGTCTATCTCATTAACTGCCTGATTTGCGTTAGGTTTAGGGGAAGGTACAATCACTACCGGCTCCGACTTGACGGGCGGAGTAACCGGCTTAGGCTCTGGCTTCACGGGGTTTAGCTTTGGGACAATCTTGGTAGTAACTACCTCTTTCCCATTAAAAGCCTTATTCGGGTCAGAAGTATGTTTTCTATATATTTCTCCTGTGTGAGGTATATAATAAGTAAAACTTCCCCCTTCCGGGACACTTTTTTGTAACATCCATTTATTATATTCCAGAAATTTTTCTTCTGTTAAGCCATGCTTGGTCGCTAGTGTTTTTGAATTGAGAGGGCAAGTAGCCGAAATAGGTTCGAGCCAAGTATTAGGTTGAAAAGTAATATTGAGTGCGTCCTCATAGGTCATTTTATAAGCAATAGTTTTTACTAGATACCAATGCGTATTTTCGTCAATCACCATGCTTTTTTTACCATAATTCCCAACAGAAGTATAAGCTAACGAACC
>CAUJFT010000169.1 GCA_963169475.1 Bacteroidota bacterium
TACTTGTACCCTTGAAAGGCTATTGTATCATAAGTGGTACAATGCAGGAAAAGAAATCGCACCTCACTATGATGTGCGTAAATTTTTGTCAAGTAAAGTGAAGACTACGCACGCTCAATACATACTTAACTACCCGATTCAGGTAGCCGTATATAAAAATGATATGGAGGCAACGAAGATTTTATTAGCGTACGGAGCAAATCCCAACGTTCTTACTAATAGTAAAGGGAAAGATATATTTTTCGGAATCGGCAAGGAGAAAGGAGGGGATAATTATCGTAAAGAAAAAACCTGCTTGATGATAGCTCAAACTACGGAAATGAAAAATCTCATAGAAAAATATGGAGGGAAAACGGTATTTGCCTTGAAAATGGAAAGGGTATGGAAGCGCGTTAAAAAACTTTTTGGGTTTTAAAACCGGATACCCATTATTTTTTTCTAAGGCAACATAAAAAACACTCCTTTTTTACATGCTCGGATTAGATAATGCTGCCTCTTACTTTTTATCCAAAATAACAACGATTCCACTAATAGGGTTCGGTGTGTCATGTTTTGTTTTCGCTCAACATGACGGCGGCGGATTGGCTTCTTGTGTCGTTCTGATAATTTTCAAGGCATTTACGCGCTACACTACTACCCAAATGTAACCTTTGCCGGATAGCATTAATTTTGTAATTTTGCGCCCGAAACTCTGTACCGGAATATTTTTGATTTTTGGCACAGAGCCTATAAACTATTTATCCATAATTATATCATTACCAGTATGTCAAATGCGATTTTTCAGGTACCAATGCCTTATAATGAGCCGGTAAAATCCTTTGCTCCGGGTTCTCCGGAAAGAGCGGCAGTAAAAGAAACCTTAGCCCAAATGTCCGCTTCCATAAAGGAAATTCCTATGTATATTGATGGAACTCCTGTCTTCACAGAGGAAAGGGTAGCGATTTCTCCCCCCCATAACCATCGTCATATTATTGGAAACTATTCAAAGGGAACTGCCGCCCATGTACAACAAGCAATTGAGGCTGCTCTTGCCGCAAAAAAAGCATGGGAGAATATGCCTTGGGAACAAAGAGTAGCAATTTTCCTAAAAGCGGCAGACCTTATGACTGGACCTTACCGCGCAAAAATGAATGCGGCTACGATGCTGGCACAATCCAAAAACATCTATCAAGCAGAGATTGATTGCGTATGCGAGATGGCAGATTTTTTTAGATTTAATGCCCATTATCTTACTCAAATTTATGCAGACCAGCCCTATTCTCCGAATGGGACTTGGAATCGTTTAGAATATCGCCCGTTGGAAGGATTTATATTTGCCCTAACACCCTTTAATTTTACCTCTATTGCCGGTAATCTCCCTTGCGCACCAGCTATGGCAGGCAACGTCTGTGTTTGGAAGCCGGCAGATGCTCAAATATATTCTGCTGCGGTGATTATGGAAATCTTAATAGAAGCAGGACTTCCTGCCGGAGTGATTAACTTAGTATATGTGGACGGACCCACCGCCGGAGAGGTGATTTTCTCGCATTCGGAGTTTGCAGGGCTTCACTTTACAGGTTCTACAGGAGTATTCCAACATTTATGGAAAACGATTGGAAATAATATTTCAAGGTACAAAAGCTATCCAAGAATTGTGGGAGAAACCGGCGGAAAAGACTACATTTTTGCGCATAAAAGTGCTGATGCCGAAGCGGTAGCAGTCGCTATGTCAAGGGGAGCTTTTGAGTTTCAAGGGCAAAAATGCTCCGCCGCTTCAAGGGTATATTTAAGCGAGTCTATCTATGAAGCAGTGATGGAAAAAGTAATCTTACAGGTAAACTCCTTCAAAATGGGAGACCCCGCCGATTTTCGTAATTTTATCAACGCCGTAATAGATGAAAAAGCATTTGATAAAATCGCTTCTTATATTGACAGAGCGCACCAAGCTACAGATGCTAAGATTGTAGCAGGAGGAAAATATGATAAATCTAAGGGTTATTTTATCGAACCTACAATTATTGTAACTGAAAACCCTAAGTATTTGACCATGTGTGAAGAAATTTTTGGACCTGTACTCACAGTTTTTAAATACAAAGACGAAGCCTTAGAGGATACACTTTCATTATTAAATGAAACAAGCCCCTATGCACTGACAGGAGCGGTTTTTTCTCAAGATAGATATGCCGTTCAGGCAATTTCCGATATTTTGCGCCACGCCGCGGGGAATTTCTATATCAACGACAAGCCCACAGGCGCAGTAGTAGGGCAGCAGCCTTTTGGAGGAGGGAGAGCATCAGGAACAAACGATAAAGCCGGCTCTTACCTAAACCTGATTCGCTGGATTTCTCCCCGAACCATCAAGGAAACCCTTGTTCCTCCAGTGAGGTACGAATATCCTTTTATGGATGCCGAGTAAAAGATTCTACACTTACCGCAAAATCAATCCCTACAACTCAATCCCGTAGTTTTTGATTTTGCGGTAAAGGGTACGTTCAGAAATTCCCAACTCATGCGCAGCTTTTTTTCGATTATCATGATGTTTCCTAAGGGCGCGTAAAATCATTTCCTTTTCTTTCTTTTCTAAGGAGAGAGACTCTTCTAATATAGGTATATTCTTATGGGTTTTGCGCGAAGTGTGAATCACTTCTGGCTGATTACTTTTTTGAGAGGATTCGGTATAAATAAAAGGGCTATCCCATTCGGAGTCCTCTCTTTCTTCTTCGTCTTCGATACGGAGAGGTTCTCTGTTTTTCATTCCCATAAACACCATCTTTTTAACATCAGTAATTTCCTTTCGTAAGTCATAGATGAGCTGATAAAGTAATTCTACCTCTTTGCCGGAAGTGCTTTCGGTTTCTTCTCCTCCTACTCCGGATTGTCGCGCTCTAACGAGGCTTGGTAGATAATTTTCTCGAATAAGAAGACTTTGCTGAAGAACCTCCCCCGTTATGGTTGTACCTTTAATAAGAACCGTGAGTTTCTCCGCCAAATTCCGAAGTTCCCGCACATTTCCTGGCCAGCGATATTTGTAAAGCAACTCCGTAGCCTCTGCGTTTAGTTCTACCGGCTCCCGATGGTACTTCCCCGCAAATTCAATGGCAAAATAGTTGAACAATAACTCAATATCTTCTCCTCTTTCTATCAACGAAGGCACATTCAGGGTAACGGTGTTGAGCCTGAAAAATAAATCCTCCCGAAACTTACCTTTATGAATAAGGTCTATTAAATTTTTGTTAGTCGCTGCCACTACCCTCACATTCGCTTTTCTAATTTTGCTGGAACCTACACGTAGATATTCCCCGTTTTCCAATAGCCTTAGTAAGCGTGATTGTGTAGCCAAAGGCATTTCTGCGATTTCATCTAAAAAGATAGTTCCTCCTTCTACTTCCTCAAAATACCCCTTTCGTGCTTCATAAGCAGAGGTAAAAGAGCCTTTTTCATGCCCAAAAAGTTCAGAATCTATTGTTCCTTCCGGTATTGCACCGCAGTTAATAGCAATAAATGGCTCATGTTTTCTGCGGCTATATTGATGAATAATTCTTGAAAAAACATCTTTCCCCGTACCGTTTGCTCCATAGATTAGGACAGAAACATCCGTTGGCGCAACTTGTACAGCGACCTCTACTGCTTGATTGAGCGGTCTGCAATTACCGATAATTCTGAATTGTTGTTTTACTTGTTGAATCGTCATTCTTAATATATTTGGGGTTAGGGGTGCCTCTATAAATAATATAAGCTATATACTGACAATTTGTCATAATTGTTTGGCAAAGGACTAAAATGAAGAGATAAAGGCACTTTTTTGTTTTAATACGCTAAGTAGTTCTTAGTTTTTAATTACAAGTTCTTAGTATATACAAATAATTGTTTATCAGCTTTTTAGCTAAAAACAATATCATAAACTAATTTCAAACCAGTACTTATCCCTACGCATCTGTAAATATATTTCCGTGTTTCTCTTTTTTTACTACCTTTGTATTGTAACGTTGAGGATAAGTTGTCTTCAATTTTTTCTCATCTATAATTTACAAAACCAGCTATTGCTCTCATTCTACAACTAAGTAGTAGGTCGTATTTATCTCATAATGTAAGACTGCAAGAAAATGACAAAGGATTTTATAAGGTTAATTTTTCATGAGGGCTGCCATGCTTGTGGTCGTCCGCTTACTGTTCAGGAAAAAGAGGTGTGTTTTCGTTGTTTTTCGCAGATGGAAGAGACAAGTTATCATCTTAATGCCAAAGACAATCCTTTGTACTATCGTTTTGCGGGAAAAGTTCCTTTGGAGGGCGTTTCTAGCTTGTTTTTTTTTGATAAAAAAGGAATCATACAAAAGCTGCTCCATACCCTAAAATACAGAGATTTTCCGGAAGTGGGCAATATCATGGGACAGTATTGGGGCGAAACCCTTAAAGGAAGTGCTTTCTTGGAAGGAATAGAAACAATTATCCCCGTTCCGCTTCACAGAAGAAAAGAAAGGGTACGCGGGTATAATCAGTCCGTAAAAATAGCAGAGGGATTAGGAAAAGTACTGGGACTACCCTTTGATAACGAACTTATCCGCAGGATTCGTAAAACGGAGACACAAGCATTAAAATCGCGATTAGATAGGTGGATAAATGTAGCAGATGCATTTGTAGTAGAAAAACCTACTCCCAAAGGCGTACTGGTTATTGATGATGTCATTACAACGGGTTCCACAGTTGAGGCATGTCTCCGCGCACTGATGCAAACAGCGAACCCTCCCCAAATTATAAAAGTAGGGTGCTTGGCTACAAAGCGAGTATTTTGAAGGAATAAAAGTTCGTAAGCGGCTAATTTTAGGTAAATAGCGAATAGTAGAAAATGACTAACATATAATAAGATTAAATAATTAATAGTCAATCTTTTAAATGACAAATATTGACTTAGTTTTTTACTAACTTATAGTTGTAATTCCTAAAACATAATGCTAAATATACCTTTTCCATGTAAAAAATAGAATGTAGCGTTACACTTATGGGAGCCGTTGTGATTTTAAAGGATATACAAAATAATATTCTCTAATGCCTAAAAGTGCTTCTTTTACTTAGCAATAATCACAAACTCTACCCTTCTATTTTTCCTTTGAAGTTCGGGGTTTGTATCTAAGGTAATTTGCTTATTGATGTCTCCTGCTGCGGCTAATACACGGTCTTCTTTAATCCCTCTCTTGACTAAATATGATTTTACGGCGGCAGCTCTATTCAAAGAAAGGTTGCCTTTATCTGTTCCGTCATCTTGAAAACTCGCATATCCGTATAAGGTAACTTTCACCTTTGGGTTTATTTTCATAAAGGTAGCAAAACGCTCTAACTCCGAAAAGGATTCGGGAGCGGGGTGAGGGTCTGCTGAATTGAAATATACTTTGGATAAATTTACCGTCATTCCTTCTGTTATGGCTTCCATTTCTATGTTGCGTTTGATTACCGGATTAGGTTTTGAAGCCAGAATTTCAAGGTTTAAATCTCCTCCATAAAATAAGAATCCGGGTTTAAGCGTAACAAAACTAACATTTCCTTTTTTGGGAAGCACCATAAGATATTCTCCGTTATCAGGATTTGTAGAAACGGCTTGTAGAGAATCAAGGGTTTCACTATTGATAAGTTTCAGATATACTTTCATCGGCTTACGGGTGGTTTTGTCAATGACTACCCCTGTTAAGGTAGGCGTAGAGGCTTCTTTTGAGGCGGAGTCCTTTGTACAAGTTAGCCAAATATCATATTTACCACTATGCTCCATTAGTTGGGCGGCATGATTAGTAAGTTCTGAATTTCCGATACTTAAAAATTGTCCAGGGGCGATTTCTGCGGAGGCATAAAGAAAATCTTTTTTATCATAGCCTCCGGTTTTCAGCCATTTCTTTTTACCCTTATTATCTGTTTTGAGCAAAAATCCATCAAAACCGCCCTTCGTTGTACCTATGTCTCCGTCTTTGGACTGCGTAGGTCCCGTTAATAAAAATCCTCCATCGGTAGTTTTTATCAAGTTTGTAGCACCTTCTTGTTTTGTGCCTCCATACAAATGACTAAATTCTGTATCTCCATTTTTATCAATCTGAAAGAGCCAAATATCCCCTAGTCCTTGTTGTGAGGTATAGGCTCCGGTTTGTGAAAAAGTAGTGCCTGCGATAGTGAGGGTAGAGTCGTTCGGATTAAAAAAACAATGTTTTGGTTCTTAAAAAACTTAGACACCATAAAAACGAATACAACCCGTAAATAGTCCAAATTCATAAATGTT
>CAUJFT010000170.1 GCA_963169475.1 Bacteroidota bacterium
GGAAGTAGATTCTATTGAAAAAATCAAAAATAATCCCTCTCCAAAGACAAAACCTGAAATAAAAGAAAAACCGGTAGTTTCTAATACTGCTACGCCTACACCGCCAACACCACCCAAGCAAAAATAAGAGATTCTAAAGACTTAGCAGAATACCGTCCTAACTCTTTACTTAAATGGGCTTATTCCCTTATTTCTTGTTTTGTAAGGATTTATCCATTTCTATTTAGGTAAGTAAACATTGATATATATGTTTAAGAAAAATTTATTTCAAGTCAGAAAATATCACAGATTATCCTTAACGGAGGCCGCCGAAAAATGCGGGGTAAG
Source organism: Bacteroidota bacterium (assembly GCA_963169475.1). GTDB lineage: Bacteria > Bacteroidota > Bacteroidia > J057 > J057 > JAAFHL01. The sequence goes on from CAUJFT010000170.1 coordinate 328, forward strand.
TGCTTATGTTTGGGAATTATGGGAAGGAGGCTATATAGAACCGGATTTAAGTGAGCTTGTTCGTATTGGTAATAGTTTTCATATTTCTATTGATTCTTTACTAAAAAAAGATTGTTTTTTATTGGATATAGATTCGATTAAGCTTCTTTTGTTAGATGTAGATGGAGTAATGACTGACGGCGGAATGTATTATTCTGAAAATGGAGACTTTTTGAAGAAGTATAACGCAAAAGATGGGCTTGCAATACAACGTGCAAAAAGAGCTAACTTAGAAATAGGATTTATTAGCTCAAGCTCCTACGGCAATGTAATTCATAAGCGGGCAGAAATCCTAAAAGTCGGGCTTGTTCATGCCGGAGAGGGTAAAAAGTCCGAAATCGTGGAACAATGGTTAGCCGAAAGAAACCTAACCTATCGGAACCTTGCTTATATAGGAGATGACCTCAATGACATTGTATTAATCCGGAAAGCCGGTATATCTGCCTGCCCCTTAGATGCCTGTAAGCAGGTCAGAGAAGAAGCTACTATGATTTTACCCTTAAAAGGAGGGGAGGGGTGTGTCCGTTATTTTATTGAGGAGGTGCTTAATATCCCCCTTGAAAGTTTAGGAGGAAAATAACGAATAAAAAATATTTGTGTAAACATGAATTTTCATATTAATGAGAAACTTCCCTCATTAATAGTTCTTAATCCCGCGATGGGAAACTTTTTGGTATTTTACCAGCATACCCTTGTCTATACCGAAGCTGTTTTTTTTGTGAAACAAATTTAATATATTGATAATCAATGTATAACAAGGCTTTACTTAAACAATAACAACTCTTTTTTTTTTTTGGCATAATATTCGGAATGTCTCTAATGATTTGGATAACGGATAAAAAACAATTTTTATAGCAATGACCTCTCAACGGAGAACCATTTATATCGTGGAAGATAACCCTATTTATGCGGAGATGATTTGTAATTATCTTTCATTTAAGCACCCCTCGTTCAGTTTTCGGAGGTTTGCCACAGGAGAAGAACTCCTTGATAATATAGATATTCCTCCGGGCATTGTGATTTTAGACTATCATTTAGATGGAAATGTGGTAAATGCCGCAAACGGAGACACGATTCTAAAAAACCTGAAGGAGTATCTCCCTGAAACACAAGTAATCATGATAACTTCTAGTGAAGATATTTCTGTTGCGGCTATGGCTCTCAACGCGGGTGCTTATGCCTTTCTCCTCAAAGATGAAGCCCTCCTTCAAAATTTAGACGAAATGATTTATCTCTAATAAAAATAAGACTATATTACTTTTTTATTTTGTAGTCAAGACACACAATATTTTTTGAAATTCCAAAAAATAAGGCTAATATTGCGCCCTCATTAGAAAAATATCCAAAGTGTTTCATTTAATCGAATTCTATAAAAAATGAATCTTCACGAATATCAGGCGAAAGAAATTATCAAAACCTTCGGTGTTCCCATTCAAGAGGGAATGGTTGCCGAAACTGTAGAGCAAGCAATAGAGGCTGCTCGTAAGGTATATCCAGACGGCCCAGACGGAAAATGGTTCATCGTTAAGGCACAGATTCATGCTGGAGGAAGAGGAAAGGGCGGCGGAGTAAAACTTGCCAAATCCCTCGCTCAGGTAGAAGAAGTAGCGGCAAAAATTCTGGGTATGACACTCGTTACCCCCCAAACCGGTCCCGAAGGCAAAGTAGTACACAAAGTACTTATCGCACAAGATATGTTCTATCCGGGTAAATCCGACCCCAAGGAATACTATTTATCCATTACGCTTGACCGTGAGAGAGGGAGAGATGTATTAATTGCTTCGGCAGAAGGAGGTATGTCTATCGAAGAAGTAGCCGAACAACACCCCGAGAAAATCGTTCGTGAATGGATTGACCCTATGCTTGGAATCCAGCCGTTTCAGTGTCGTAAAATTGCCTTTAAAATGGGATTTACGGGAGATGCTTTCAAAGATGCGGTAGGGTTTATTGCCAAAATCTATAAAGCCTATAAGGCTACAGATGCCTCATTGATGGAAATTAACCCTATGTTGAAGACCTCTGATGATAAAATTATTGCGGTGGACTGTAAGCTCAATCTTGATGATAATGCTTTATTTCGCCATAAAGAATATATAGGAATGAGGGACGTATTGGAGGAAGCACCCCTTGAAGTAGAAGCCTCCCAATATAACTTAAATTACATCAAATTAGATGGAAATGTAGGCTGTATGGTAAATGGAGCAGGTCTTGCTATGGCAACAATGGATATGATTCAGCTTTCTGGGGGTGAACCCGCTAATTTCTTGGACGTGGGAGGAGGTGCAAGCCCGGAGACAGTAGAAAAAGGATTTAGAATTATTCTGAAAGACCCTAACGTAAAGGCTATTCTTGTCAATATATTTGGAGGAATTGTACAATGCGACCGCGTGGCAAGAGGAATCGTAGAAGCCTACAAGGCTATAGGAGATATTCCTGTACCTATAGTGGTAAGATTACAAGGAACGAATGCTGTAGAAGCCGCCAAAATCATTAACGAATCCGGGCTAAAAGTAATGTCTGCCATTACCCTACAGGAAGCCGCCCAAAAGGTTAAAGATGCCTTGATTTAACGATAGATTAAAAGCATTATTGAGCAGGTTTTTTTTTAATAACCTGCTCAATTTTTTTGTTGTCTAACCACGTATAAACTCTGATGTCAATAAGAAACCTAGTAGAGACTTTACAAAAAAGCCCTCCTTTATCTTATCATAGGGAAAATCTAAAAACTAAGTACTTATATCGGTAAAAAACCAAGAAGACAAAATTGGATAATGTTATTGATTATCAAATATTTGCATAAAAACATAGTGTTCTTTTTTATTTACTCGTACTTATTACTTTCTTTTTCTTAATGCGTAAGATTCAGCCTATTGTTTTGCGGCGGTAAGGTATCTTTCCATACAATGCGCTCTTTCTGAAGGATAGGGGTGTGTAGAGATAAAACGAATGGCTTCTTCTGTGTTGGAGTCTGCCCCGATTCTTTCAAAAAAAGCAATACCCTTGG
>CAUJFT010000171.1 GCA_963169475.1 Bacteroidota bacterium
ATTATCCGAAGATACTTGAAAAAAGAATACCCTTTTCAGGTGGAACCGCCCCATAAATTGCTTTCTCTGAAAGCAAGCAGCGGGGTATGGATTATGAGTAAGGTGAAAATGAAAAAAGTAAGGTCGCTTTCTTTTCGTTCGTGTGCAGGAGTGCCGGACTGTATGGCACGAAAAGGAGCAACCATGGTAGAAGGAGAAAAGAATGGGAGAAAATTTCATCTTATCGGCACACATCTTCAAGCAGAAGACAGATTCCCCCTGACACGAAAAAAACAATTCAAACAAATTTGGCATGAGTTGATTTCTCCTTTTTCAAAAGAAGAGATTCCTTTAATCATTGCGGGAGATTTAAACGTAAATAGAGCCGATACTACCCATTATACCGATATGCTTAATACCCTTCATGCAGAAGATGGAATGCTTGATGGTGAGCTACAAAGTACATTTTCTGGTATGTACACAAACCCGCTTCGCTTAAAAAGACAAGAAGTACTAGATTATATTTTGCTTAAAAAAAATCAAAGTAAAGTTTTTTCTATGAAAAGAAGGGTGAAATGGTTTAGGTCTAAACTGAATGCCTATAATCTATCAGACCATTTGGGAGTTGAAATGGAAATGGAGTTTTAGCTAATAAAAAGGGATAATTTTTTGAATATTCATTGTCGAATAACCCTCTTGCCTTTGTGTTTCGTAGATAAAATAACTATATATCTCTGCTATTAATTTGGGATTTACTACTTAATGTAACATGCTTATGAGGATATTTAATTTTGCATTGGTTTGTTTATTGATAATGGGTTGCTCTGAAGCACTTCATGAGCGTAGCGACGTGAAAGATATTCCTGATGCTACCGAAATTTCTACGGTAATACCGCCAAATTCTTTATCTGGGGAGCGTTTGTCTGATTTACCAAAGGATAAAGAAAGGACCGTTCTAACGGGTTTTGCCCCCGAAGAACCATTATTTTACCCCCAAGCTCCTATAATAAATGTACCTATCTCTAAGACCAAAACGTTAGAGGGCTTTAAGATAGAGGATATCCTATGGGACCAAAGCCCGATTGGTAAGATGTTAAGCCAAACGGTGAAGAAAAGTGATGTTTTTACGTTTACGCCTTCAGAAACCGAAAACATTACGATTCAAGCAAGGGAAGGAAGTATTTTTACAATTGCCCCTCATACTTTTGCAGACAAAAATGGGAATCCTATTACCGCTCCTATTACTCTGGAGGTAAAAGAATGTTTTAGTATATCCGATATGCTATCTTCCCATCTTACCACTTCCTGCGGAGATATGCCTATAGAGACCGCCGGAATGTTTTATCTTCATGCTACTTCTAAGGGAGAACCCGTTATTTTGCGAAAAACCCAACCCATTTTAGTGGAAATCCCCGCCCAAAAACAGCCTGACCCTAAAATGCAATTATTTTATGGAGACCGCAGTCGCCTAAATGGAAGGGTAGATTGGCGAGTTGCCCCGCGTGAAACCAACTTAAATTACAAGCAATCGGGAAATATGGAGAAATCTACCCGCGAAGTATTTAAGGACTACGAAAAGAGATTTGATTTAGGAAGTATAGAGCTACAATTTATGATAAAAACAGACCTCATGGATGTATTACAAGAGCCGGAAATCAAGGTTATTGTTTCTGATATGAATCCACTCCTCAATCCCTATAAGTCAGCGATTGAAACGGTGCTTTCCTCTGTGGATTGGACGGATAGGTTGTTTAGTCCAGAAAAAAATAATAGAGCAATGAATACTTTTGACAAAGAGATTGGCTTAGGAAAGCCCATCTTTGCAAGCAAAGAAGCCCTCATGAAAATTCGAGAAGAACTCCAGATGTACAAGAATATCAGTATCAAAAAGCAACTGCCGCTTGTTGCACGCATGAATAAGGATTTTTATTACAGTCAAATTAACCTTGCGGGGGATTATGCCCTAAACTTAGTGGCTTGGGAAAAAGACATGAAATTTTTTTCCTCTAATTTTCAGGTACTTAAGGAGAAAGGAGATGACTATCTTTCTGCAATGATTGAAGCCTTTAATCTAAACAGAGATAAGCTCATAGATGGATATACCGCTAAGTATGCCAACTCTTATCTTTTCGCTACCAATCAGTTAGGTTGGGGAAATTGTGATAGATTTATTTCATTTCCAGAGGGAACCGTCCCTTTAATGGTAAAAAGCGAGTCCCCCAATGAAACCGATGTAAAAGTGGTATTAAAGGACAGAAGCGTAATCTTAGGTATGGATAAAACCGGAAGTATGTTTACGGCTTCGGCTCTACCCAAAAACCAATTAGCTATGATTATTGCTACCCGAACCGTAAACGGATATCCTCAATTTGCGTTTAGAGAGTTGAAAATTGGAGAGAACTTTGTATATGAAATGAATGATTTTAAAACTTATACTTTCGGAGAGCTTCAGGACAAAATAGAAGCATATAGAAACCTTAATTAATTTTAGGAACTTATCGTCAAGTGCAAGCCTACTAAGCATTTATCAAAAAGAACGATAAAGATGCTTTTTGCACCCACAAAGGGGATATCCAAAAGGGGAGGCTATGCCAAATGCGATGTTTCGCTTCGCGCATTTTACCCACTCGTGCTTAACTCCTACTCAGGAGGTCTTTTTCGTTTATTTATTCCGATAAAAAAACTATTTTCAAAAAAGTCCATCTATACCGCTGAGGCTTCAATTGGAGGTGTTCCCCTGTGCTTTCATATATTTTGCCCTCTCACAACAAAGGTCAAGATTCTGCTTTATAATTAGCGACCAGCTTTGGAGAGTAGGGGAGAGGTTTCATTATCGGAATAAGCCGTCATCAGCTCCATCTCAAATCCCATACTAATACTTAGGATAATCGGATTCTCACGGCTATCCATAATACAAATACTCCCTCCATTTGGGGTAGTTGCGCTAATACAAGGAACGTAAACAGGCTCTTCATCTAAGGAAACGGCATATATATCTCTTTGTACACAACTAAATAACCCCCGTATTTCACCGATTGTAATCTCCGTTCCCCAGCTTTCTGTCAGTGCGTTATAGATTCTTTTGCTTACCCATAAAGCCGTTTGAGTAGAGTAGGTTTTGGTTTGATTCGGATAAAACGCATTCAGAACCTCTGTAGCGGAAGCCCTTGCTTTTTTTTCAAGGATAACTTTCCCTTTTTTGTCTCCGCCCCACCTATCGGTTTCCCATTCAAATACACTTTCTTTGGAAGAGGAACTAGCTTTTACAGTAATTTTAAAACCATAAGTTTTACCCTTTGCCGAAACCGCATAAAATAATTGACTCCCCGCAGGCACCTCAAAGGTTTCCATAACATTTAGATTTTGGGCTGGCAGAAAATCGGGGCGCAGAAACACACATACAAATAAGAACATGATTAGGCTGAGAAGATTTTTCATAAAATTCCATTTTTCGTATTGATATACAAAGATAAGTATTTTTTTGTATACCAACTATTTTTATATGCAGAATAAAAAAAAATAAAAACCCTATGTCTTAGCCCTCACAAAATCAAACCTTTGACCGAAGCAGGGAGTTTAGGAGACTACGTACAATCAATATACAGTGGATAAAAATGGCAAGACATAACGAAATTGGTAAACAAGGAGAAGAAATTGCAGCGGGGTTTCTCTCCGCTAAGGGTTATCATATCTTGGATAAAAATTATCGTTTTGAAAAGGCAGAAATAGACCTTGTTGCCCTTCGGCTTGACCCCGCCGAAATTGTATTTGTAGAGGTAAGAACCCGCACCCACCCTCTTGCCGAAAATCCGGAAGAAAGTGTAACAGAAGAGAAGCAAAAAAGAATATTTAAGGCGGCAGATGCTTACCTTTACGAAAAACAAATGTGGACAGTACCCGTAAGATTTGACATCATCGCCATCCAACTAATACAACCGGAATGCCCGCTGATTTATCACATAGAAGACGCTTTCCGGTTCTAAAACTATCAAAGCGGAGCTACTTTCTGAAAGGAGGGGAGAATTTTGCCATTTAGGTATTGAAGCACATCTTTGGTAGGAGTGGCAGCATCATCTCCCTCTTCAATATTATAAAAGGTACGATAGATACTTCCGGAGACGATAGAGTCCACTCTGAAATAGCTTCCATTTCCTCCTGAACCTTTTCCGGTCTGAACTTCTTCAACCAATTGGTAGTGATTTCCGTTTTTTACAAAAAATGTTTGATGAATTTCCCAACATTGAAGGCAGTCATTTTCACCCAAAGGGGGGGCAGAATATTGCATTCCAAAATCAGGATAGGTATCCTCATTTAAACTACCCACTACCATATCAGAAAAATCATAATATAATACCGTAGTGTCTTCATATTTTGCGGCAAGAAACGTTCTGAAATCTGTCTTCATTTGGGGATTTTGCCCGTCAGGAGCTAATCGCGCTTGTTTTTTAAAGGTACTAAATAAAGCAGACACGGAACTCTTCCTATCAGGCAACGAGCCGCACCCATAAAACACTATTACGGATAATAATAAGATAACTGTTTTTTTCATACAAAATAGACGATTTAAAAAATAATTGAATGAGAGCATTCAAGAATAATTCCTCAAATATACTACAATCTCTCTCTTCATTATAATTATACGTAAACAAATGAAAAATATAGAAAATCTTTGCTCAAAAATTATGATTGAGTCTTTCGCGATTTTGTTCATTACTGATAATGAATCTTGATAGTAATTATCTATGAAAAAAGAGGGATACATCAGTTACCTTATACTAATAGGTTTCATAAACAGGTATCAAACTTCTAATTCAAATAATTTATTATGAAACGATTTATTTTTTCTTCTTTAATCTTGTCTGTGTTTATTACCCTAAGTTTTGAAGCGAAAGCACAGTCGGTTTCTTTGGAGACCGCTAAAATGGTAGCAACTAATTTTTATTTTTCAAAAGACCTTACCAAGAATGCACGTAAAGATGTCAAAGTTACGGATACGCGTATGGAAAAAATAGAAGACGAAACGCTTGTCTATATTTTTACTATGAATGAAGAGGGATTTGTGATTGTAGCAAATGAGCAAAAGGTGAAACCGATTCTTGCCTATGGAATTGGAGAAGGAGGAAGCCCTGATCCCGAAAATCAGGCGTTTTACTATTGGATACGGAATAATATGGGACAAATAGCTGACCTTAAAAAAAATTATCCACAGTACAGAATCCCTCAAGAAGTAACCGTTCAGTGGGAGGCATTACAAAACGAGCGTTTCGACAGAGAAGCCGCAAATCAGCTTCAAAAACAAATGAATCCAGAGGGAGGTATGAATACCATGGCGGTATCCCCTTTGCTTACTACAAATTGGGGGCAAGGTAGCAGCAGTTCGCCCTCTTACAATTATTACTGCCCGTCATCAGGAGGAGTAACCGCAATTACAGGTTGTGTGGCTACGGCGATGGCTCAGGTAATGCGTTATTATCAACACCCGGGTTATGGAAGTGGAACTCATTCCTACACAGAGCCTGCAAATGCAGGTACCCCAAGTTATGGAACATTAAGTGCTAATTTTGGAGCTACTACTTATGGTTGGGTAAATATGCCGGCTACCATTAATGGCTCTAGTGCCTTAACGCAGAGACAAGCCATCGGGAGACTAATGTCTCATGCAGGAATCAGCGTGGACATGGATTATAGCCCGTCTTCTTCTGGTGCAAATACACCAGATGCTGCTGCTGCTTTTGAAGACCATTTTCATTACACTAATTCCGGATTCCTTAGCCGTAGTAGTTACACCCTTGCTATTTGGAAAACACTTATCAAGGCGGCTTTAGATGATGCTAAACCTGTCCTATATAGAGGACGAGATAACGCTGCAAACGCAGGACACGCATGGGTGTGTGATGGATATAATGCTAGCGACTATTTTCACATGAATTGGGGTTGGAACGGAGGGAGTAATGGATATTTTTCAGTAGATGACCTTACACCAGGTAGCGGATATTACAATGATAGCCAAGGTATTATTATCAATACCCCCAAAACGATGACACTTTCTGCCTCTGCCTTGACTTTCTGCTATGGTGCCACTTCTAGCTCTGTTTCTGTTACTTGTAATTCTGTTTGGACTGTAAGCGATAATGCTTCATGGATAACCACAAATGTCGTTTCAGGTTTTGGTAATGGCTCATTTACTATCAATGTTTCTCAAAATACTGCAAGTACCCAAAGGGTAGGAACAGTTACAGTAAAAGGAAATGGAAAAATCAGAACCATTACAATCACCCAAAAAGGGAAAGTAACTTTCACTTCTGTCTCAACTTTTTATCCCGGAGCTTATGGTGCAAAGTATTCTTTTAGTATTACTGCTACTGGTACATTTGTAGTAAGTGATAATGCTTCATGGATTACCCTAAATACTACTTCCGGAACAGCAGCCTCTACTTCTTTAACCTTCACAACAAGTACGAATACCACTAACGCCGTACGGAACGGAACAATTACGATGACAGGTCCTTGTGGAGAAACCCGCACTATAACGATTTCCCAGTCTTATCGTACAAATTCATGCCCTATCGTAGGCGTTGTTTCTCTTACCAATGTCTCTCAAACCGGATTCACTGTGAATTACCCTACTGCTCCGGGTGCTACTTTCTATCGGATTTATGTTAAGAAATCTACCGAATCTGTATGGACTTGGAGAGGTAGCTGGGCGGCAACTTCCGTAGGAATTTCCGGATTGAGTGCTAATACAACCTATAACGTAAGAGTAGAAGCGGCATGTAGCAGTAGTACATCTGGCAATGTTTCAGGAATCACTTCTACCACCACTCCAAGCGGTCCGAATATAAGAACGATGGAAGAAGATGAAATTTATTTGACAGACGGAGAGGGATTAGCTGATGGCGGATTCTATACGGAAGCTGTCCACACAGTCGGCTTCAAGGCTTGGCCTAATCCGGTAAAAGACCAACTTTCTGTATCGCTAACGCTTATACAAAACGAAACCATTACTGTTTCTCTTTTCAACCTAAGTGGGCAAGTGATGACACAAGCGGTAACAGAAGCCGAAGCCGGAATGTTTGTTAAGGAGATGTCGGTTGAAAATCTACCTGCCGGCTTGTATATCCTAAGTGTACGTTATGGGGAAGAAAATCTGACAGAAAAAATTCAGGTAGTAAAATAAAAAAGATATTTATTAGGACAGACAGGCGACACTCCGCTTGTCTGTTTTTTTTGTAAATCCTATGTAACTTTCGGTTTTTATTGTAATTTTGTATTATAACCCATTTAGGGATTCATCATACAAGAAAAATCAAAGTAATGAATATTCATTTTGAAACATTTACACTTTCCAATGGGCTGAAAGTAATTGTACATGAAGACCACTCTATTCCCAAGGCAGTAGTAAATATTCTATATAAAGTAGGCTCTAAAGATGAAGAGCCCGATAAGACAGGATTTGCCCACCTATTTGAGCATCTGATGTTTGAGGGAAGCGTGAACATTCCTCATTACGACAAAGAGTTGCAGAAAGCGGGGGGGGATAATAATGCTTTTACCTCTTCAGACATTACTAATTATTATCTTACTTTGCCCTCTAATTGCCTTGAAACAGCATTTTGGCTTGAATCGGATAGGATGTTAGAGCTTGGTTTCTCGCAGGAACGTTTAGATAATCAGAAAAGCGTAGTGATTGAGGAATTTAAACAACGCTACATAAATCAACCTTACGGAGATGCGATGAATCTGCTTCGCGATTTACACTTTACGGTTCACCCCTATAAGTGGGCTACTATCGGGAAAGAAATTGCACACGTAGCAGATGCTACATTGGACTATGTAAAATCTTTTTTTTACGGATACTACGCTCCAAATAATGCTATTATGGTAGTAGCCGGAGACGTAAAGGCCAATAAAGTACTAAAACTTGCCGAGAAATGGTTCGGGGCAATACCTTCCCGCCCTCTCAAAAAACATTATCTTCCACAAGAACCTATTCAATCAGAAGCTCGTTTTATGGAAGTAAAAAAAGACGTACCTCATGTCGGTGTTTATAAAATGTTTCATGTTCCTGCGCACACAGAAAGAGGGTATTATGTAACGGATATTATTACTGATGTCCTTAGTAGTGGTAAGAGTGGGAAATTATTTCAGTCTTTGGTAATTGATAAACAAATTGCTAATAGCATCAGTGCTTTTACATGGGGAATGGCAGACCCGGGTATTGTTTCTATCAATGCTCATCTTGCAGAGGGGCAATCTGTAGAAGGGTATGAGGTTGCGCTTAGAGAAACACTTAATCGCCTACAATCTCTTACTCAAGAGGAGTTGGATAGGATAAAAAATAAGCAACAATCTGCCTTTATGATGGAAAAAATCTACGTGCTAAATAAAGCGATGGGTATTGCATTTTCTGATTACCTTGGAGATACAGATTTAATCAACAAAACGGCTAATATTTATGCTTCTATTACGCTTGATGAAGTAAAAAAAGCGGCAGAGCAATGCCTTTGTGGAGAAAATAGTTCTACCTTGTATTATTATCCGGAAAAATAATTGGCAGTAATGCGTGCCTATGGGCGTGTAGTAAATTTATAATCAAGGCTTAAAGCCTTGATTATTTTTCTCAATTTATGATTGGAGGGAGAAAGACACAAGTCTCTTTTATTTGATAGAAAAGAGAGAGATATTGCATTTGCATTTTTTTAGACTAAGCAGTGAATAGTTAAAGATAAATAGTGAATAAAAATACTAATAGATTAGTAATCAAGTATTAATATATTAGTATTTTCTTAGTTTTTACTTACTCGTACTGCCTTAGAGGGTCGTGATAAAGCAATCCGCAACAATTTTTTTCAGTTCTCCGACTTTGCCTTCGGCGATTTTTCTGTCAGTGGATTTTCCTGCAAGAATTTTGTAAATGATTTTTCCGTCCCGTTGAAAAGAAACTACTTTGATTGGTTCGTTAGTCTTGTCTTTTAGCGAATTTAGCTGTGCATTTGCCCAATCGAGATTATCGTACGCACCCAATTGGACCGCATAATTAATCTCTTTTTTGGGGATAGTGGTCGATTTTACCGAGATTGTTTTAGCTGGTGATGGGTTTTCAGTAGTTATTTTTGGAGCATTAACTCCTGCTTTAGCAAGGCCGTTTCCTACCGGAACTTTATTAGGGGCTGGAGTACCTCTTTGGACGATAGGAATCGGGAGACGACTAGCATAAGCCATATCCCCAAACCATTTTTCATCTTTATTAATATACACCATATCTTCATTTTCCCGATTTACATTATTGGATTTAGATACAAGGGCTTCTTTGGAGTAAGTGAGGTCGTTAGGCACAGGCACATCAAACTTAAACCCCGGAGGATAAATCACTAAGTTCTCTGGAAGATAGGGGGTGTGTTCGGAGGGGTCATAGTGTTTTGCTGTAGAGGGGCAAAAGCCTGGGGTAGAGAGGTTTGCATATTCTTGTTTTAGATTACCAATAAAATGTGTAGGCTCAATATAGCCCTCAATAGCGTAAATAGGGGTGGCAGAACGGTCAAATAAGATAATAGTTGGGAAGCGTGTTACATTTAGACGCTGCGCTAACTCAATCCCTCCGGCACCCAAAAATAGTCCATCGGACTTGCAGGGAAAGAAAGTTTGGTTAATGTAACTTACAACTTCAGAATCCTTAAATGAGATGGAATCCATCTTTGTACAAGGATAGCACCCATAACTATAAAAGTAAATGAAAAAAGGTTTCCCTACGTGTTCCGCCTCCTTCTTCATACTACTAAATGACCCTTCAAAAAATGAAACCTCTGTGTGTCTGGATTGTGCATAGGTTAGTCCGGATAGCAATAAGCTACAAAAAAAGGGATACAAAAATTTGGATACTTTCATAATTATTTATAGATTGATTGAGAAAATACAAATGTACAACTATATCCTATTTTTATATTTCAAATAATCAAAAATTTATAATATTCTACATATTCAAGTAGTGTAAAATTTGCATATATAAAAGTCTTACATATTTCAGCCGGTAACTATAACAAAAAAAAACCGAAAACCACTATGACGGTTTTCGGTTTTTGTAAGGAGAAAAGTGCCTACTTAATAGGAGAGTAAGGTCTCTAATTTATCATTGAGTCGCGCGCTTGCAAGGAATTGCTTTTCAAGTTCGACATTAAAAGGAACGGGTGTATCTAACGAGCCTAATCTCATCACGGGAGCATCTAAATACTCAAAGCATTCTTCACTGATTTTTGCGGCGATTTCTGCTCCAAAAGCACCTGTTTCTGTATCTTCATATAAGACTAATGCTTTTCCACATTTCTTCACTGAAGCAAACACCGTCTCTTTATCCCATGGTAGCAAAGTACGTAAGTCCACAATCTCAACCTCAACATTCAATGCTTCTACCGTCGAAATAGCCCAATGTACCCCCATTCCATAAGTAATAATCACGGCTTCGGTTCCTGTTCTTACTATTGCGGCTTTACTAAGCGGGAGATTATAATATCCTTCTGGCACTTCTCCTTGAATAGAGCGATAAAGTAATTTATGTTCAAAAAATATTACCGGATTAGGGTCAAGGATAGCGGTTGTGAGTAATCCTTTGGCATCTGCGGGGAAAGCAGGGTAAACCACCTTAAGACCGGGCGTATGTGCAAACCAAGATTCATTGCTTTGGGAGTGGAAGGGCCCTGCGCCAACACCGGCTCCGGTAGGCATACGTACTACCACATCTGCTGGGTGCTGCCATCGGTAATAGTTTTTTGCAAGATTATTAATAATTTGATTGAAGCCACACGTTACAAAGTCAGCAAATTGCATTTCAACTACTGCCTTCTTTCCCGCAAGCGAAAGCCCAAGCCCTGCACCAACAATAGCGGATTCGCAAATAGGGGTATTACGCACCCTGTCTTTTCCAAATTGAGCAACAAAGCCGTCCGTAATTTTAAAAACTCCTCCATATTCTGCTACGTCTTGTCCCATGATTACTAGTTCGGGATGCTTAGTCATTGCTTCCTTTAATCCGTTACTAATAGCATCTACTACTCTAAGGGTTTGGGTCTTAGTATTGAGAGGAGGGGTCAAAGATTGAGCAAGAGGAGCATATACTTCTGTTATTTCCTTCTCATAATTCGGAACAAGTTCCGGCTCCTCAAAAGAGGCTTCCACTTCCTGATTTACCCATTGTTTAATTTCAAGCCGAATCGCTCCTACAGATTCGGGCGTGAGTACTTGTTGTTCAATTAAATATTGTTCAAAATTTTTTACGGGGTCTTTTTTCTCCCAAATTTCAAATAATTCTTGGGGAACATATTTAGTGCCGGAAGCCTCTTCATGCCCTCTCATTCTGAAAGTCATACATTCCAAAAGAATAGGTTTCCGGTTAAAACGCATCTCTTCTGCAAGCTGTCGAACGGTATGATATACCTCCAGAATATTGTTCCCATCAATGGTAACTCCCTTTATCCCATAACCCGCTGCCCTTTCTGCTAATTGTTTACAACGATACTGCTCATTAGTAGGGGTAGAAAGTCCGTATCCATTATTCTCAATGACAAATAAAACCGGCAAATCCCAAACTGCGGCTACGTTAAGTGCTTCGTGGAAGTCGCCTTCACTTGTCCCCCCATCTCCCGAAAAAGGAACGGCAATAAAATCTTTATTGTCTAAGTTGCTCGCAAGCGCAAGCCCGTCCGCAACGGGAAGCATGGCTCCCAGGTGTGAAATCATTCCAATAACCCTATCCGCAGGCGAACCAAAATGAAACGAACGCTCCCTGCCTTGAGAGTATCCAGTAGCCTTGCCTTGCCATTGTGAAAAAAGTTTTTTTAGTGGCATTTCGCGAGAGGTGAATACCCCTAAGTTACGGTGAAGAGGAAGGATATAATCCTCCTTTTTCAGGGCTTTAGTTAGCCCTACGGCTATGCCCTCTTGGCCTATTCCAGAGAACCATTTGCTAATCTTGCCTTGGCGAAGCAAAATCAACATTTTTTCTTCTATGGTACGTGGAATCACAATACTTCGGTACAAATCAATCAGCTGCGCATCTGTAAGATTTTGTCTATTAAATATGGCTGGCGAAAAAGCAATATCTGTATGCATATTGGCGGTACGTTAACGGTAATTATATATTTTCGGGCGCAAAATTACAAAAAAAACGGATTTCTTTTCTGTGAAAAAGAAATCCGCTTGTAGGGAAAATGACTATCTTATTATAACTACTTGATATTTAACTATAATTATGTTTGAGGTGGCATTTCGGGTTTGTCGAAACGGGGGGTATTCCTTGGCGGGCGGTTCCGATTGTTGAAGTTATGTTCATTTTGCTCCCTATTTTGAGGATTTTGTTGTTCCTTATTACGCGGAGGTTGTTGCTCCCTATTTTGGGGGGGGTGCTGGTTTTCGGGTTTCTTTTTCCTCTTACGCTTATTTGTGCCTAATTGTCCGTCAGGGTTCTGTTCATTCGATTTCTGAGTCGATTCATTTCTATTTCCGGAAGCCTTATTATTTCTTAATTTTTGGCGTTGCCGTTCTTGCTCCCTTCGGTTTTCTCTTTTTTCTGCTTCGGGATCATGTTGAGCGACCACGTTGAGGAAGCCTAACTCCTTGATATCATTTCCGTTTTCGTCTGTTACCTCATTAGATAAAGCGGGAGCTTTTTGCCCTTTTTTATTCATTTGGTGATATTTTTTGACTTGTTCAACGTCTAAGGGATACCAAGTAGTTTCTCCTTCATAGGCGAACCATATTTTAAATTTGAAGATGTCTGTTTTTTGCACATAGACCATTCCTCTTTCGGTATCAAGTCTTTCGACATCTGGAAAATCTCTAAGCGCGTCTTTATATGCGTCTAACTCATAATTGAGGCAGCATTTAAGTCTCCCACAAAGTCCGGAGATTTTAGCAGGGTTAAGAGAGAGGTTTTGATAACGGGCAGAGGACGTTGTAACAACTTTGAACTCTGTAAGCCACGTAGCGCAGCAAAGTGTTCTCCCACAAACTCCGATGCCTCCAAGTAGGGCGGCTTCATGCCGTAGCCCGATTTGCTTCATCTCTACCCGTATTTTAAACTCCTTGGCAAGCAGTTTAATCAGTTCACGAAAATCTACTCTGGAGTCGGCGATATAATAAAATGTAGCCTTTGTCCCATCGCCCTGATATTCTACATCACTAAGCTTCATATCAAGACGGAGGGTTTTAATGATATTTCTGGTTTTTCGTGTCGTTTGAGATTCTTTATTTCTAATGTTTTTAAGCGTTTCTATATCGGAATCTGTAGCTTTCCTATACAATTTGCTTACAGAGGGGTTATTCATGCTTCTCTTGGAGAGCTGTAGCCTTGCAAGCACTCCTCCCAGCGAGACTTGCCCTACGTCAAATCCTCCTCTATCTCCTTCTACGACTACCCAATCCCCAATACCGAGCCTTAGCCCGTTTACATTTCTAAAAAATTCTTTACGAGTGTTTTTGAAACGAACTTCATAAATATTGTCGGTTTCGCTTAGGTAAGGCGGGAGCATATTATTCAGCCAATCAAAACTATTAAGTTTATTACACCCGCCACTTGAACAACCTTTACTACACCCGCCGGAACTACAACCACCGGTTCCGCTGCTTCCGCATCCCATATTTTATAATTGAATATTAGATATTAGACTAAAAAAAGATTCCTACTTAGGGGCTACGCTATGCAATCAAAACAAATAACTAAGCCTTTATTAGGCTTTTGGCTA
>CAUJFT010000172.1 GCA_963169475.1 Bacteroidota bacterium
TCGTCAGGATTGATACCTGATAAACGACAATAATTAACCAAGGCAAAGAAAATATCTCCCATTTCCGCCGTCTTTTTTGAGACCTCATGTACTGATAATTCGGTAAACTCTCCGACTTCTTCCATGAGTTTTTCCCAAGCCCCGTCTTTATCTTCCCAATCAAATCCTACCCCTGCTGCTTTTTCCTGCATTCGGAAAGCTTTGACGAGTGAAGGCATTCCGTCAGGAACACCTGCCAATACAGATTTCTTTTTTTTACCTTCATTTTGTTTTATTTTTTCCCAATTTTTGAGTACTTCGGTAGCATTATCAACAGAGACCTCTCCATAAATATGTGGATGTCTCCGAATCATTTTATCGGTCAGCGTATCTACGACTTCCTTAAGGGTAAACTGATTTTGCTCTTCTGCAATTCGCGAGTAAAAGATGATATGCAGTAATAAATCTCCAAGCTCTGTTTTTATTTCCTGAAAGTCTTTCTTAATGATAGCATCGGCAAGTTCGTAGGTCTCTTCAAGGGTGAGATGCCGAAGGCTTTCTATCGTTTGTTCTCTATCCCATGGGCATTTTATCCTTAATTCGTGAACGATTTCAATAATTTTTTCTAAGGACTTTAAGGTATCTGTCATTTTTTATTTGTTTTATTAATCTTGGTATGCGCCTCCATCCATTCTTTCATAGTACTTACAATTTGGTTATGAAACATAGTAATTAATTCATCATCAGGATTCTCACCTTCAAAGACGGGAGGATAAATAGGTTCGTGAATATAGTGTACTAATTTTACCGGACGCGGCAAGATTGTATTTCCCAAACCCTCTGCAAAGGCAACAGGGAATTTAAAATACTTGTATGCCAGATTGGTAATAGGACTTGCCTTTATATTATAAACATTGTCTGCGCCGGGGCAAGCTGCTAAAATTATGGGGCTTTGTGTTTTAATGGCAAGTCGTGCAAATCCTTTACGGTCTTCCCATTTTATGGTAAACTTTTCATCAGAAGAACGAATTGCCTCCTTAGTACCTCCGGGTGCAAGCATGAGTAATTCCTCTTTTTCCAGAACGGACTGTGCATTTTCGGGGTTTGCTTCATAAATTCCCAATCTTGAAACCCAATCTGCGGTAATGGCATTTTTGTAAAAATTGCGGTCGGCAAGCCCACGCGGAAGCCTCCCAATTTTGTCAAAGATGGAGTATCCCAACAAGAGTATATCATAGGTGGCAAAACTATGATTCACTAAAATCATTGCTTTGCCTTTTTTAGGAATTTTCAAAATACCATCTACACGGTAATGATGATAAAATTTCATAAACTCTGCGAACGGAATAATTTTTTTCAACATCTCCCAATCGGTTTGTCCATGATATTTTTGCTGAAATAAGCCTTTTTTATCCATAAAAATCTAAATAGATATGCAATTAGCAAAAAAACAACCAAATCCTCATAATTTATCATAAATCCCCAGCCCAAAAAGTGCGAAGTCATACTTCACGGGGTCTTCCGGACAAAAGTCTCGAAGCCTTTGCGTAAGTGCTGCCGCTGATTTCCAATTATCCTGAGAAGATTGGAGCAACCCAAGTTTGCGGGCTACATTCCCCGTGTGTACGTCTAAGGGACAAATAAGGTTTGCCGGCGAAAATTTTTTCCATATTCCAAAATCTACCCCCCTACTATCTTTTCTGACCATCCACCGCAAAAACATATTGAATCGCTTAGCACTTGCTCCCTTTTCGGGATTGGCAAGATGTTTAATCGTTCGTTTTGGAAAATCGGAGCCGCCGGATAATATATTTCTTGCCTTGATAAGTCCGCTGTAAATAGGGGTTTCGGGATTATCCGAATAAAAAATATATTCAAGCCCTCCAAAATCTTGATAAACCCGCTGAATCGAAAGAATCATTGCTTTTACATCTGTTTCCTGAAAAGTACGATAGACGTAGCCATTCCAGCGTTCTAACTCTTTCGCTGTTACGTTCGATACAAAATCATATGGGGCGTAATCCATCGTTGCCATCATTTTTTTTGCTCCGTTTAGGATTAGGCTTCGCCTGCCCCATGCAATCATTGCTGCCAGAAACCCTGCTATTTCTATATCTTCTTTTCGGGTAAAAAGATGAGGGATACTAATAGGGTCTTCCTCGATAAATGCAGGAGTATTATATTGATTATACTTTGCTTCTAATAATTCAAAGAGTACTGCGTCTCGATGCTCCATAAACTCATTTTTGAATTTTGTTACACAAAATTACAGATTTTTCAGATAACCTCTTGCTTTCTTTATACTTTTGCACGATAATCTATACATCATAAACTTACTTATAAATACAGATTGAAAGCACAAGCACTAAAAGAATATATCCTCCCAGCCGGGCAAACTTTTGAAGGAGTTTTATTTACGGGTTACCTCCTCATGGCAAGCGGGCTAAGCCTCTCACGGGCGATGATGAGTATAGGCATTGGCTTAGTAATAGCGGCTTCTATCCTACACTATATTTCAAGCAAATCCCAAAAAATAATCTACCCTAGTTATTTTGGTTGGCTCGTAATCGGTGTATTTGTACTTGCATTTATATCGGGTATATATTCAGAGGATACTCAAAGATGGGCAGAGTTAATCCGGATTAAACTTCCCCTTCTACTTTTTCCGATTCTAATCGCTCAATTTCAACAACTAAAAACGTCCAGAGTTGGTATAGTTGTGCTTGTTTTTGCCTTAGCATTATGCTTGGTAGTACTCCTCTCATTTGGGAAATATTTTGTGGTCTCGGAAACCCCCTTCGCGCTTATGGCAACCCATATAAAAAATACCGGAACCGTTGAAATCATCACAAAAGTACATCATATTTACTTCGGACTATTTCTGGCATTTAGTGCGATTGGGTGTCTCTCTTTGTACATGGAAAAAGAACGAAAAGAGACCTTCAAATATGAGCGGATATGTTTTCTTGTTTTGTGTACTTTGAATACGATAAGTGTTCATTTACTTACTTCTCGAACCGGGTTCATTACACTCTATGCCGGTTTTTTGTTTTTTATTATTCACTACCTTTTGACCAAACGCCAATATCTTACGGGACTTATTTTTGCAGCACTCCTCGCACTAAGCCCCCTTACCGCATATCAGCTACTTCCCTCCTTTAAAGAAAGGATTGACTTCACGATATGGGAATCTAAGGAATACCTTGTGTATCATAAACTTTGGGATTCTTCTATGATGAAGCGATACTTTACGTGGGAAATCACTTGGGACATTTTTAAAGCACACCCAATGACGGGAATTGGGATTGGGGATATACGCAAAGCGTTATTAACAGAAGGAGAAAAACGCCTTAAAAACATCAATAGGGCGGAGGATATGAACGAAGAACAATTATTAGAAAGCCCTCATTGTCAATATCTTGAAAACATGGCAACACAAGGAATCTTGGGGTTACTTTGCTTAGTTGCGGTCATAGCTTACCCCTTTTTAAAGAAAGGAAAACCTATATGGGTATATTGTTTTATATTTGTGATAGCACTAAGCCTATTGACGGAGTCATTATTGGAACGTCAATGGGGAATTACCTTTTTTGTATTAGTCACTTCTATTGGGGGGTTATTTTCCGATAAAAGTGCAAGTACCAACCCTTCAAGCTAAACTCTATCCCTGATTTTATAGGAATTTCGGGAAGGAGAATTTCTCCCAATAATCTCACCCAGAAGTCCAGTACAGAAAAAGATTATCCCAATAATGAGACTCACCGTACCAAAAATCATTGCCGGCATTCTTTCTTTGAGCCATATATTCAAGAATGTTCGGATAATAAACAAATAAAGCAGCATTGAACCCCCAACTAAGGAAAAAAACACGCCCCATGTTCCGAAAAAGTGCATGGGTTTTTTGAAATACTTTTGGGTTACGACCAAAGACATTAAATCGAGTAGCCCGTTGATAAAACGATTTAACCCAAATTTAGATATTCCATATTTCCTTGCTCTATGTACTACAACCTTCTCTGTTATCTTATCAAACCCCGCCCATTTAGCAAGAACAGGAATCCAGCGGTGCATCTCTCCATAGACCTCTATATTTTTTACAACCTCTTTATTATATGCTTTTAGTCCGCAGTTAAAATCATGGAGATTATTAATACCCGATACTTTTCTTGCAATAAAATTATAGAGCTTAGAAGGTAGATTTTTCATAATTACTGAATCATGCCTCACCTTCTTGTATCCGGAAACCATCTCATAACCATCTTCTGCCACCATCTTATAAAGTGCCGGAATCTCATCGGGGCTATCCTGCATATCAGCGTCCATTGTAATTACTACGTCTCCTTCTGCCAGCTCAAACCCCACTTGTAACGCCCCTGATTTTCCATAGTTTGTACGAAATCTCACTCCTTTAAGGTAGGTATATTGGGCTTTTAATTGGCGAATTACCTCCCATGAATTATCTTTGCTCCCATCATCTATCATAATTACCTCCGCGGAGAACTGATATTCATTGAGTATCTTGTCAATCCACGCCATCAATTCGGGGAGTGATTCCTCTTCATTAAAAAGAGGTATGACAATTGAAATTTGCATTTTATATTTGAATAATAAGGTTCGGAAAATTAATTATATCCACAAAGTTAAGCAAAAAGCGGCTATATTTAGCAATAAAAAAACTCTCTTCTGAAAGAGAGTTTTTTTAGACAAAATCCGGCAAGTGTTAATCGTCAAAGGTAGTAGAGAGATTATCAGAAACCTCGTCTCCGGAGTTTTCCCCCTCGTCGTACTCCTTAAACTCTCTTCTTCTATCAAACTCGTCATAATCATAATCCGGTAGCAAATCGGTCTTGACATAATCAATAACCTCTTGGAGTGTAGCAGAAAACTTATTAAAATCTTCTTTGTAGAGAAAAATTTTATGCTTGTCGTATCTACCGTCCATTCTTTTTTTGCTTTCCGTTATCGTAATATAATAGTCCTCATACCTTGTAGAATGGACATCAAAAAAATAGGTTCTCTTTCCAGCCCTGATTTTAGTTGAAAAAACTTCTTCTCTGTTATTTTTCATACCTTTCTTACTTATCTTCTTTACACACCGCAAAGATAGGAAAGCTACTGCAAAAAACAATAATATTTATTAGTTAATTTTTAGATGTCCTCCGATTTATATAATAAACAATTAATAATCAATTATTTAAAAACTATACTTGTTTTATTTCCGGGATATTTTGAACTTAGTCAAGTATGTGATTGCTTTATTCTAAGGTACATAATTAATGGAAATAAGCAATTTTTTCTGAAAGCATAGTGATTTAGTCTTTGGGTTGTCTTTTTGTCATTCGCGATATCTTATAGACCGGATACGATAAGTACCCATAAAAAAGGTCATTTCGATGTCTTTTATCTTGAAGTGTTCCGCACATTTATATACAACCACAGGAGGTTTTTGTTTATCGAAAATCAATTTTTCTATCACCTCTCCTTTCTTGGCTTTTGCTAATGCAGGAATCCCAAACTCCGGATGAGACAAAAGCGCGAAAACGTGAGAAGTATCCTTGAGAATCTCCTCTCTTAGTGCATGCGCAAAAAAGTAATCTCCTTCTTGCGTTTGGGCATAAAACGCAGGAGAAATAAAGCCAAGCATTGTTTCTCTATTTCCGCCAGAAAATGCTTGAAGTATCTGTGAAAATTTAGGCAGTATTTCCCTAGAATACTCTACATATAATTCGGGCGTAACATCTTTAATTTTAACACTATACAGTTTATGTTGAAGTGTAGTTTCCAAAACAAAATTACTTTGCCAATATTCCCATCTTTCGCCTTTGATGGGAAATTCTTGTGTAACCCGATATTCAGGCTTTCCCGCTATCTTTTTAATAACGTCTTCTTTATCTCCAAGTTTTAAGCCGTTGAAAATCACTTCGTCAGAATAGCCAAATAGCTTGATACTATGGATAGAACCTGTGTCTTG
>CAUJFT010000173.1 GCA_963169475.1 Bacteroidota bacterium
ACGGGGCTTGTCCATAAACATTTTCAAGGTATTTCCGAGGAGTTGATGTCCCTTGGGTTTTCCTTTTGCCATGAGGTTGTCTAACTCCTGCGCTTTTGACCATGTGCCAAAGGATATATCGGAGGTATTAGAGGCATTAAAGAGTAATTCAAACATATCAAGGCAATCCGATACCAGCTTGTGATACATGGTATCTCCTTCCTGCGGGCGGGGATTGTCTTTGGCGGTTTGCCCACAAATTTCAAAAGCTGTTTCAAACAAGTGCATCCTTGCGAACGGGCTAGGCACAGAAGTGGCTGCCTTTGAACCGCTTCTGCGGGCTACGGTATCGCGGATTTGTTTAATCTCACCGGGACCTATCAGGATACTTCTGTCCCATGAGCGTAATTGCGGATTACTGTTTTTATGAGGAGTAAAAATATAGTGTTGATTTGCCATATTAGTTAGGAATCACGTTAAATATACTAAAAAAATGATGTTTTTGTAATAATCAACTCGTTGTTGAGTTTCGACCTCAAAGGGAGGGTAAAGATACGATTTTTTTCTTTTTGAGCAATTTTTTTTAACCTTTTTATTGGTAAGAAAAAAAGTAAGAGGCGGTAGTTAATCCTACCGCCTCTTACTTTTTCGTTAGAGAAAATCAGAATGTGTGTTTAGTGTCCGTTTACTTTCTCTTTATGCTTCTTTATTTGAATTTTTAGCTTTTCAGTACAAATATCGGTGGCTTCTTCAAATTTGACACCGGTTTCAACCGCAATCAGGGTTTCGCCTGGTAGATTTAGCTTAATTTCAACACTTTTATTCTCTTTCGGTTCATTTTTTTGTAGTTTCAGATACACCTCTGCCCCGATAATGCGGTCGTAAAAAACATCTAACTTGTCGCATTTTTTTTGGATATAATCTAACAACTTTTGGTCTGCATCAAAATGAATGGATTGAATGTTCACTTTCATAACTAATTTTTTTTTAATAATAAAACATATAATTAATCGTGATTCTTTTACAAGAGGAGACTTTCCAGCAGACCACTAACGGGGTCTAATGGCATCTTTTCTGGCTCAAGAATCTCGTTTTTTTGCACGTGGGTGTGACAAATTGTGGGCGTTTTTTAGGCGGGTAAGGGAATTATGGGTATAAATCTGGGTAGCTGCTAATGAACTATGCCCCAGAAGCGTTTTGATGTCATTTAACCCTGCTCCGGCATTCAGCAAATGAGTGGCATAGGTATGCCTAAGTACATGGGGTCCATGATTAGCTATCGCGCTTACCTGCATAAAATACTTTTTTGTAATACGGTAAATCAACTTGTCATACATTGGTGTTCCATCTGTTTTTACGAAAAAAGCCCCTTGAAGGTTAGTCCTTTTTTTAAAACATTTCTCCTTATATTTTTCGAGGCTTCTTAACACCGGCTTTGTAAATGGAACGATTCGGGGCTTATTTCCTTTCCCTTTTATGGTTAGTATCTGCTGTCCGAAATCAATATCAGTCCAAGACAATGCCAATAATTCCGAGCGTCTTAACCCACACCCGTAAAGGACTTCAAGGATACACTTATCGCGGATTCCTTCAAAAGTATCGGGGTAGGTAACCGTTTCAAGGAGTATCTCTGTTTCATGTTCTTTCAAAAAAACTGCAAGCTTTCGAGACATCTTTGGCAGGCTGATTCTCCCAGAAGGGTTAGCATTAATCACCTCATGCTGACGAAGACATTCAAAATAGCTCTTTATAGATGCCAGTTTTCTACTTACAGTTCTTGTAGTATTTCCACTTTTTAGAAGAAACCCTGTCCAACTTCTCAAAGAACGATGCCCGACTCCAACGACAGCGGCTTTGTCAAATAAATCTGTGCCGTTTTCGTCGAGTATAAATTTTGCAAAGGATTTTGTATCACGAATGTAGGCGCGAATAGTGGCATCTGAATACCCCCTCCGGACTTTAAGATATGCAGTATATAATTCCATCAACTCCATACACTCCATTTTGCCTAAGAACTCCCTACAATCACTACTTAATAACCTCTACTAAAAACATTTTTTTTAATCCTTTTTTACCATAAGGCTTTCAAGGTTTAAAACTGAACTTTTTTTTTGGATTAAACAAATTTTTTTGAAATTTTAATGAAATTATAATTTTTGGGAAAGAGATTATGCTTTTTGGGAAGTCTTAAAAAAAATATAATGCTAAAAGATTATCCCTTATCTTAGCGCATTTTATTTCGGACATATCTCCCAAAAGGATACCGCCAACCACAAAAAAATCGTGGTTGGCGGTATAAAAGGTATCTTCAAACTCACACCATTTGCAAGACTAATTGTACTGCTTGGGATAAGTCATTCTTTGGCAGACCGATTATGATAGAGAGGCCATTTATTAGAAAGTTACTTGGTACTGAAGCGTAAACTTCCGTTGCTCTCCCAAGGTGCCGGGAATTATCGTATATTCTTTATTAAACACATTGTCTATAGCAAGATTTAGGCGGTGATTATTCGTAATATCGTAACTCAATATAAAGTCAAACACATGCTCATCATTTGTATGACGCTTGCGAAAGTCCGCCATATCTCCCACAACGAGGTATAGGTATTGGTCTACAGACTTCATAAAGCTACGGTAACGGTAGTTGGCATTAAAGCCAAACTGTTTGTACTGAATCCCACCGCTTGCTCTTACGAGTGTACGATTTCTGTACTTTAACTCTTTGGGTTGGTCAAACTTTGTAGTATCATTCACATCTATCACCATCTGATTGACTGCCGGTCCGTTAAAGGCACTGATGTTAAAATAAGACAAATCTAATTGATTTTTTTCGGCTACGGCATTTAAGTTAATAGGGACAAGATAAGTTACTCCTCCTGAAAAGTTAAATTG
The DNA here is from genome assembly GCA_963169475.1 of Bacteroidota bacterium. Classification (GTDB taxonomy): domain Bacteria; phylum Bacteroidota; class Bacteroidia; order J057; family J057; genus JAAFHL01. Next base: position 2,872 of record CAUJFT010000173.1, read on the forward strand.
GAAGTTTTTGGTAGCATAAGAGTTAATCGTAGTGAACTCAAACCCGGTAATCCTTGCGTCTGTTACATTACGGGTAGAGAAGTAGGCATTTGTTCCCTTTGTAGGAAAGAGTTGTATCCACAAAGTATCAAGTCCGAATTCCATCATCTGATTATAGCGCATCATAAATCCTGCTACATCAACAAATCCTATAAAGCGTTTTTCTTTGGGACCAAAGGCATATCCCTGCCTTAATCCTATTTCTGTACTAAATCCATTTTCTGGTTTAACGACTGTGGAGGAGTCTTTTTTGTAGAGGTTAGGATTTACCTTTACGCCTCCGGCACCCGTAGCGGCAAAATATTCTGCGATAGTAGGAACTCTAAATGCCTGACCAAAAGAGGCTCTCACATTGGTAGCTCTTGCAAGTTCATAATTAAGCCCTGCTCTAAAAACAGGTTGGGTTTGACGTTTTTGAATAATGTCTATATTTTTATTGATGAAAGACAGTAGGGAGTCTGGTTTTTTGGTTACTTCGTGAATATTGGTTTTTACCGTTTCTAGCCTCCCGCCTAATGTGGCATTAAGTCTTCCAAACCGGGCATCTAATTGGGTATATATTCCCATGGAAGTTTGGCTATAGCTTCCATTATAAAGTTCGGGAGAGTTAGTCGTTCCGTGTGCTACGGTAAATCCGGAGACCCAATTGATTTTTTCTTTAATTTTAGTTTGATATAGAAAGTCATTATAGGTAACAGAAGAAGCAGAGCCTTGTCCGGTATTATTTACATTATTATTGATAAGAAAGCGACCTCTATACCAGAAAAGGCTCTTTCCATTTGGGGTAAGATATTTAATCACGGGGTCCACGGCAAAGCGGGTGTTGAGTTGTTTACGATATACCCCTGCTCCAGAGTTAGGGTACAATCCCCCTCCCACGTAAGTATGAAGGGTGTCTGTGGTTGGAATAATAGACGAATCGCTATATAGGATATTCACTGATGATGGGTAATATCGGTTATAGAAGATAGAAGTTCCGCTGGAGTCGCTCCTGAAAGTAAAATTTGCGCCCACAGTAAGTCCCGGTATTTTTTTGGGTTGGTATTTAGTATGTAAGATAGCGCGAACTTCTTCTTTATCTGTACCAAAACGGTAGCCAGAATCTTTAATAAGGTCTAATTGCGCAGTAAGGCTAAGGTTTCCTACTTTTCGTTGGTGATAAAAATGTCCCGAGATGTTGTAGGCGGAGGAGGTATTATCCCAATCAAGGTTTCTGTTTCGGGGCGCGCTATACATTCCCTGACGTAAACGGATAGAGGTTTTAGGCTTGTCTCCCGCATCTCCGGTAATTACGTTGATTACCCCACCAAGGGCAGCCGAACCATACATGACAGAGCTTGCTCCTTTCATTACTTCTACCTGCGAGATATTATCAAGGGGAACGAGAGAAAATTCTGGATTTCCGGCATCTCCTGTGAGTAAAGGCAGCCCGTCAAGGAGTACCATTACGCGGCTACCTACTCCATAAGCATACCCTGAACTTCCCCTTATACTAAGCTGCCCGTCCAAATTATCTACACCGGGAATCTGGGTAATTACTTTGTCCACATTTGCGGTAGCTTGTAAGTTGATAGACTGTTGCTTAACTACCGCAATCGAAACCGGAACGTCTTTTTGCTGCTGGTCAAATGCTCCCTTTGTTGCAGAAACTACGATTTCATCGGTGGTAAATGTAGTAGGAAGCATGGTGAAATTATAGACGATTGGGGAACTGCCAAGCAAAACCTCCGCTTCATAAGGGGCGTATCCATCTAATAGTGCTTTAAGCAATATTCGGGTTCTTCCCTTAGTATCTATTTCGGCAGAATATTTTCCGTTTGAATCAGATTCGCCCCCTCCTTCTCCGTCTCCCTCTCCAATAATTACAGAGACCCCTAATATCGGTTTTTTGGAAACATTATCCGTAATCACTCCCTCTATGGTTACATTTTGGGCAATGATATAGTTGGCTATACCCATAAGCACCATCATAAATAGCAGTTTTCTTGCGTAGTTTTGCGTCATATTTTTCTAAAAAAAAAGTAAAAAATTGATTTTTATAATTTTCGGTTGCAATATAGTTTTTTTTATTCTCACGGAAATTTATGTCCTTATTTTTTTAAAAAAAAAGGACATAGTTGTTATTTTCAAGTATCTAAGGATTCAAAAACAGAATTATTACTCACATATTCAGGAATGAGGGATTTTAGCTTCTGCACAATCGGAATCACCTCCTGCTCCATTGTTAATTTTTTTATTTCATTGAGGGCGGGTATTAGTTCTTGGAGAGGGTATTCCCTGACCTTTCCAATCTGAATTTTGGGGTGGTGGGTTTGTAAGGCGATTTCCCCGCTATACAAAAGCTCTTCATATAACTTTTCGCCTGGGCGAAGCCCAATAATGGTAATGGGGATTACTTTCCCATATTCTAACTCGGCAATATCTATCATTTTTTGGGCTAATTCGTAGATATTTACCGGTTTACCCATATCAAACAAATAGACCTCTCCTCCTTTCCCCATATTACTCGCCTCTAACACAAGCAGACAAGCCTCTTGTATGCTCATAAAATACCGCGTAATATCCTTACTTGTAACAGTAACAGGTCCTCCTTCGGCTATTTGTTTTTGAAATAATAAAAAAACAGAGCCATCTGACCCTAAGACATTTCCAAAGCGAGTAGTGATAAACCGCGTTCCTTTTCCTCCTTGGTAGGAATCAAGTGCTTGAACGTACATTTCCGCAAGCCGCTTGGTGGCTCCCATAATGCTAGTAGGATTAACGGCTTTGTCTGTGCTTACAAAGAGAAATCTTTCTACTCCATATTTTACGGAAAGGTCTGCTAATTGCCGAGTGGCTACGGTATTCACTTCTACCGCCTCAATCGGGT
>CAUJFT010000174.1 GCA_963169475.1 Bacteroidota bacterium
AAAATAATATCATAAACTAATTTCAAATGAGTACTTAAGAAAAAATAAGTTGTATCTATTGGGTTAGCGTTTTATTCTAACCCTCTATAAAAGGGGACATCAGCCCACCTAAGTAGCTCTGTATCCCCTTGGGAATCTCCGTAAACAAAGCTCCGATAATTTTCTTCCGGTGTAAGAAGTGCTAATAAGCGGTTGAGTTTTTGTTGCCCGTAACAGTTTTTTCCGTTAAGTTTTCCGGTAAAACGTCCGTCTTTAATCTCCGGCTCTGAGGCAATAAGGATAAATCCATTTTCTTCTGCCCATGCTTTTGTCCAAAATGTAAGAGAAGCCGTAACAAGATATAGCCGATGATGGTATGCCTTATGCTTTGCGATAATTTCTGACGCTTTGGGGCGAATGAATTGAGGAAGGCGTGTTTGTGCATATTTTTTCCCCCATTCGTATAATTCTACCTCCGGAGTATCCTTAAAAAAATGGGAAAGCAAAATTTCTTTTGCCCGCTGACGGGATAGTATTTTTAAAAGGTAAGCCGCTAAGTAGGGCGAAATCCAACACAATCCGACACAAAAGGCAAAAGAACCTTTCACAAAGCGGATAAAGTCCGTCATTGTGTCTTTACAAGTGATAGTGCCATCAAAATCAAAGACAGCAATAGTATTCATTAGATAAAATATAGACAGAATCCGAAATTACTTTTTTATCGGACTTAACGAGGTACCTTCTCTTGTTTTTAGCTGACCAAAGAATGAAACTGCTTTACCCTATTTTCAATATCGGAAGTAGTAAGTCCTAATATTCCCTCTACGCCAAACTTTTCTACGCAAAAACTTGCCATTGCACTTCCATAAACCATTGCCTCTTTGAGGGTATCAAAGGAAAAGCTATCTTTCTTGACAAGATGTCCAATAAAGCCGCCGGCAAAAGTATCCCCTGCTCCCGTAGGGTCAAATACTACTTCTAACGGGAGTGCTGGAACAAAGTATATCTGCCCATAGTAAAATAATAATGCGCCATGCTCTCCTTTTTTTATTACTACAATATTGGGTCCCATGGAATTAATTACCCTTGCGGCGACAAGGAGGGAATACTGCCCTGTAAGTTGCCTTGCTTCTTCATCGTTGATAATCAGCACATCTACATTAGAGATAGTGGTTTTCAAATCAGGAAGAAAGCTACTTATCCAGAAATTCATAGTATCCATTACCACAAGTTTAGGGCGGGTAGGGAGGCGGTCAATTACCGTTTGCTGAACAGCAGGAGAAAGGTTGCCAAGCATAAGATAATCACAGTTTTTGTAAGAATCAGGAATAATCGGGTCAAAGCTCCCCAATACATTAAGTTGAGTTTCCAACGTTTCCCTATGATTCATGTCATTAAAGTATTTCCCTGCCCAGAAAAAAGATTTTTCATCTGTCTTTTGCTGAATCCCATACGTATTTATCCCCGCCTCTTGCATCATCGTAAGGTCGCGCTCCCGAAAATCATTGCCTATCACCGAAATAAGGTTTACGGGCTTCGTAAAATAAGACGCTGCCAGAGAAATAAAAGTACCCGCACCGCCTAATATTCTCTCCGCTTTTCCAAAAGGGGTTTCTATGGAATCAAAAGCTACCGAGCCTACTGTTATTAGATTAGCCATATATATTTGTTTACTATTTTATACTGAGATTAACAAGATTTGTAGCATTGATGATGAAAGGATTTCAATCACTTTTCTATCCTCGCTTGCAATTAGTATGTGTTAGAGCCTCCTTTTATCTTGAAGGGTTTTCCAAAACGGGGGCAAATTTCTATATTTTTGTCATGTAAAACAAATCCTATTTTATGGGGATATTAGATAAATATCAGGGGAGAGCCAAAACCCGTTGCCAGAAGGCACTAACAATTCTGAAATTTTGAAAGTATTAAAAACTATTTAAGCTATAAGAATAGTGGAAAAATATAGCGGTTTTATACACAGATTTATGCACAGACTAAGCCTAAAATTACAGTTTAGCGTACTAATGAGGGCTTTTCCAACGAGGTATTTTGACTTAATATAAACAATTTTCAAACAACCTCTTGCTCCTTAAATAGCGGTATTATGCTATCTTAGGCATTTAAAGTAATCGAAAGGCTCCAAACAGTCCATACATTTAAACAAAGCCTTACAAGCAGTAGAACCAAAAAGGGTTAGCATTTGTGTATGTTTAGACTTACAATTGGGGCAGGTTACTTGGCGCACTTCTCCCATTAGTGCTTTTTTATCCGCAGAGGGTGAAAGAGGCGGAGCAATTCCATACTCCATCAGTTTTTGCTTGCCTTCTTCTGTCATCCAATCGGTAGTCCAAGCAGGGGAGAGGATTGTATTTACTTTTACAAAGGAAACGCCTGCCAGCCGAAGGGTTTCGATAATATTTTTTTCTATCTCGTTCATTGCTGGACAGCCAGAATAGGTAGGAGTAATCGTAATCTTAACGATACCTTCGGAAAATTCTACTCCTCTTACTACTCCCATATCCAGAATAGAGAGTACCGGAATTTCGGGGTCTGTAACAGAGGCAAGAAGTTTATAAATCTGCGTAACATTCATGAACTAATCGGGAAATTAGAACGCCGGAGTTTTGTCTGAATAAGGGCTGCTACTGAAATCGCGGATTGTTTGGCTTTTTCAGTATTTTCTCCCTGAAACATTTCGTCTATTGTTTCATTAAAAAGCAGTAACCATCTTTCAAAATGCGCTGTGTCCAAAGCGATTTTTTCATTTAATTCAAGATGTGTCTCCATGGGATTCCCCTTGTAGTTCATTTTCTGAAACAGAATACCCCCCCAGAAATCCGTAATCTTTTGAAAATGGAGTTCTACCTCAATATTTGCGACCTCTACAAAGAAAAAACCGATTTTCTCATCAGCAAATACCTTTTTGTAAAAAGCGTCTACTAATGTTTTTATATCCGACCGAGAAAGAATGTCTTTCTTCATACACTAAAAGAAAGTCAAACATTACCACTCTAAACCGGGATAGGCTCTTTGCATATATTGCATTTCTGCAAGGATATAGCCCAAAGCCTCTGTGTGCCTGCCGGTTTTTCCGCCATATTGCATTCCGGCAGCCTCTGGTAGGCTTAAAGTAGCCTCTTCAATTACCGCCCTCACCTTTTCTTCCCACTGCGGTTTAAGTGCCGCTAAATCAGGGAGAACTCCTGCGGCAATAAGGATTTTTTCTCTTTCTACAGGTTGAAAAATTTCATCTGTATATCTCCACACCTCATTGAGTCCCTCTTGCATCTTTCTATGACTTTCCTCCGTTCCGTCTCCCAACCGAATTACCCATTCTGAACTCCAGCGATAGTGATAAGCAGTTTCTTTAAGTGATTTTTCGGCTATAGCTGCAAGCATTTCATTGGGGCTATTTTTTAGTTCCGAATAAAAGAGGAGTGCATAGGTGTCATATAAAAATTGTCGTGCTACTGTTTTTCCGAAATCTCCATTAGGCAGTTCTGTAAGTAGAAGATTATAGAAATCCCACCCATCGCGAAGATACGCCATATCGTCTTCCGTCCTCCCTTTGCCCTCTATTGTTGCGGCATATTGATAGAGGTTTCTTGCTTGTCCAATAAGGTCTAATGCCAGATTAGTCATAGCAATGTCTTGTTCTATAACGGGACCATGTCCACACCATTGTCCAAGCCGGTGGCTTAGCACATTAGCGTTATCTGCTAATTGGAGTACGTATTCAAATAAATGCTGATGATTCATAGATTCTAAAAATTACATGTGTTTTACTTCCTCTGGTAAATCATAAAAAGTAGGGTGGCGATATACCTTATCATTTGCCGGTTCAAATAAAGCACCCGCATCGTCCGGACTCGAAGCATGAATATGTGCAGACTCTACTACCCAGATACTTACCCCTTCCATTCTACGGGTATAAACATCTCTTGCCGATTCTATAGCCATTTGAGCGTCTGCCGCATGTAAACTACCCGCATGTTTGTGGTCTAATCCTTGTTTACTTCTGATAAATACCTCCCAAAGAGGCCAATCTTTTGCGTTCATGTTTGTTGAATATTATCTGTTTCTGATGAATTAATAAAAACTAATTAGCTCACAATCAAATATGAGTGTAGAGTTTGGAGGAATCGAGGCTACTTTTCTATCTCCATAAGCCATCTCGGAGGGAATTACAAGGACAAAACGGGAACCTGGTTTTGCTTTTTGGAATCCTACCTGCCAGCCTTTAATCACCGCATTTAAGGGAAATTCAGTAGGGCTACCTCTTTCGTAGGAGCTATCAAACACTTTTCCGTTTGTGAGCCGTCCGCTATAGTGAGCCAATACCGTTTGAGACAATTTGGGAGAATCGCCGACACCTTCTTGTAGCATGTATAATTTGACACCGCCCGCTAAATTCTCCACTTTTGAAGAATCCGGAATGGCAAAAGGAGGCTTAATCGTGTTTGAAGACACAGACTTAGAGGCGGACTTTTGAGTTTTGCAGGAAAGGAGTGCTACTACTCCCAGGAATAATAATGCAATTAATAAATGCTTCATGGATAATTTTTAGAAAAGCCTTTAAACGAGGACTTCTGATATTGGGGATTTTGTTCGTTTTTTTTCTGCATAAGCCAGAGCTGCCTCCCTTACCCAAACACCTTCCTCATAGGCTTTTACTCTTTGTGCAAGGCGTTCCTTATTACAAGGTCCGTTTCCTTTTACTACCTCCCAAAATTCAGTCCAATTGATTTCGCCATAATCATAGTGTCCTCTTTCGGGGTTCCAATTGAGTTTGTCATCGGGTATTTTTAGTCCGATTAGCGTGGCTTGAGGTACCGTAGCATCTACAAAACGCTGCCGAAGCTCGTCATTAGACATTCGTTTGATTTTCCACTTGATAGAGGTTTCAGAATGCGTAGAGTCTGTATCCTTGGGTCCAAACATCATTAACGAGGGCCACCACCACCGATTGAGTGCGTCTTGCGCCATTCGTTTTTGCGCTGGACTACCCTTAGCAAGCGTTAGCATTATCTCATATCCCTGACGTTGATGAAAGGATTCTTCTTTACAAATTCTGACCATTGCTCTTGCGTAAGGTCCATAGGAAGTCTGGCAAAGCATTACTTGATTCATAATTGCCGCCCCATCTACAAGCCACCCTATGGCGCCCATATCTGCCCATGTGATAGAGGGATAATTAAAGATAGAAGAATATTTCGCTTTACCGCTATGTAAATCCTGAATCAAGCTATCTCTGTCTATGTCAAGTGTTTCAGCAGCAGAGTAGAGATACAATCCATGTCCGCCCTCATCTTGAATTTTTGCCATAAGCACAGCCTTCCGGCGAAGTGATGGAGCGCGAGTTACCCAATTCCCTTCCGGTAACATTCCTACTATTTCGGAGTGTGCGTGCTGAGAAATCTGACGAATCAGTGTTTTACGATATTCCTTTGGCATCCAGTCCTTCGGCTCAATTTTTATCCCGGCATCTATCTTTGCTTGAAATTGCGCTTCGAGTTGCTCCTGATTTTGCATATTCTTTATCTTAAAGTGATGAATTGTTTCTAAAAAATAATATAATGAAGTACTTGGGGAATCCTATACATAAAGTAAAAACCTAACAATGACAAAACTAACAAGTGTTAGTTTTGTTGGCAAAGGTACAAAAAGTTCCGAATAAGAAAAAGAAATATTCAATGTTTTACTCGTAACCTTGTATTAACACTCATTTGCCCATAAGTAGTATGAAGTAAATAATGCTATTCTATATTTCTTGAACTAGTAGGGATATTCATTTTCCATTAGCGAGGGCAAACCTACTCTACCTAACGAGGT
>CAUJFT010000175.1 GCA_963169475.1 Bacteroidota bacterium
CTTCCTGAAAATTATATTTTAAAAAATACATTCCTGCAAAAAGGCGGGCGAAGTGAGCCTCAAGATACATAGGTTTTTCTCTAAATATCCGAATTGTCTCAAAAACCCCGTCTCCGTACTTAAATGCTTGGTTATACAAGGCAAGGGCTTCGTGATGAGCGTCGAGATAAACAGAATCATGTAGAAAAAAAATAGACATAAACTAATCTGTATTATATATAACATTGAATTTGCTAGGCAGCAATTCTGCAATATTACCTATAATCAGGGACTTATGCAAATATTATTTTACCCTCCCCATTATATTGAGCGAATGTGAAACCTCACATTGTCTCCGCTAAAAAGGACAACTTCAACCAAATATAGCCTACCGGCATATAATTAAAGCGGCCTTTCAAAACCCAATTACATGGGTTGATTTTATACAATAAAGCCACCCTTTTTAAAAATGCAGGATAGCGTAATTGCATTTGTAATATAAACTAATTTAGGTCGTATTTGGAATTATAAGTAACTGATAATAATAAAATTAGAAACCAATAGCTAAAGAATTAATCACCAATAACTACTTATATGTAGTACTTGTATCGCAATAAATGGTACTCAATGAATCCTTAGAGATGTATATTTACATAGAAAATAGTATCTTTACCCCTGAAATGAAAATTAGGTTTTGGATTACATATATTTTTATGGTATTGTGCTTTACGATAAAGGCACAAGAATATAATATTACCCAATATTCTATCGGAGAAGGACTCTCGCAGTCTCAAGTACGGGCGATTTTTCAAGACAAAAGGGGCTTTATTTGGTTAGGTACGCATAGGGGGCTTTGCCGATTTGACGGTAAGCGTTTTATAGATTACCAATCGGAAGACGGTCTGTCGGGTAGGTTCATTAATGCCATCACTCAGGATAAAAAAGGGATACTTTGGATAGCTACGGAGAGCGGGGTTTCCCTCTTTGACGGGGTACAATTTCGTCCACTCTACTTGGGAAGCACGCCCTTTCTTCACGGAGTTACCTCCTTGCTTTGTGATACAAAGGGAGATGTTTGGGTAGGAACAAAGGGTAACGGGATTTATAAATATTCTAATGATAGGCTTAGCGCCCTTAAAGCGACTGTGCCAACAAATATTTATACAATGATTGAAGATACGCTTTCCGGAAAAATATGGATAGGGACGAATAGCGGGCTTTATACGCTCGAAAAAGGGGAGGTAAATAAAGCGGAGGGTTTTCCGGAAATCGAGGTTTTTTCTTTATTGTATTATGCCGAAATAGGAGTTCTTGCAGGTACCAATAAAGGAGTAATTAGATATTATAAGGGAAGCCCTATATTTTTTTCGCAGAATATTTTGGATAAAAATATTTTCTGTATGACCTACGGGATAGGAGAGCAGTGCTGGGCGGGTTCGGGCGCGGGGATTATCGGGCTGGATTTTCAGAAAACAGAAGCAGGTATCAAGGTGAGTTCGCAGCCGCTTACCTCAAAGAAATGGTCTAACAAAACGGTAGTAAAAGCGGCTTGTAAAGACGATGAAGGAAATCTATGGTTTGGAACGGAAGGAGAAGGTGTTTTTAAAATCAGGAAAGGATTGTTTCAAACGCTTTCGGAGGCAGAAGGTATGAATAGCAATATTGCCAAGTCTTTTATAGAGGCAGAAAATAACGTATTCTGGATTAGCACTACAAATAATGGAATCAATATATTTACGCCTATAGATTTAAGAACCGATAACACACGGGCTTTTTCTTTTCTCACAACAGAACAAGGGCTTTCCGGCAATGACATTTGTTATAGCTATAAAGATAGTAAAAATCGCTTTTGGTTTGCTACCTATCAACATGGAGTAACTTGTATTTACCCCGATGAAAAAAAAGAGACTTTCGATAAATATAAAGGGCTTACCAGCAACCAAACCTATTGTATCAGTGAAGACAAAAACGGAAAAATATGGATAGGAACAGAAACAGGGGTTTCTATATGGGACGGAGTACAATTTGATACATTAAGTACAGAAAACGGATTGATAAGCAATACTATCTATGCCATCTACCATGATAGTAAGCGAAATGTATGGCTTGGCTCTGCTGCCGGACTCACTTGTATGTCTGTATTGGGAGGTATCCAAAATTATACTACTAAGGAGGGGTTGAGTGATAACTTAGTCCTTACTATCCGGGAGGATAAAGCCGGAAATATATGGATAGCTACCAGCCACGGGCTAAGTACTTGGGACGGAAAAAAATGGAAGAAAATTATCTTGCCAGGAAGTACTGCCGCTAATGATATTGTGAGTATGGTCTTTGAGGAGAATGATGAATATGCTTGGTTAGGCACTAACTACGGAGTTTTTAGAATCCGTACCGAAAATTTTCATAAAGATAGTACATTTACTTATGAGCATTATACCACAACAGACGGGCTTCCTAGCCTCGAATGTAATGGAAATGCTGCATTCAGAGCTTCAAATGGAGATATTTGGGTGGGTACGATTGGCGGCGCAATCCGGTGGCACTCGTCCGAAGCCTCCCAGATTCAGGACATTCCGCCAAAAGTACATCTTACTAATGTGAAATTATTTTTTTCTCCGCTAATTCAGCATAAAGACTATTTTGATGAAATAGAAAATGAAACAGGACTTCCCTTGGGGTTATCTCTTCCCTATAACCAAAATCACTTAACCTTTGAATTTGTAGGCATTTGTTATGCCAAAGCCTCTGCTGTTCGCTACCAAATACAATTAGAAGGATTTGATAAGGATTGGCTTCCCGTCATGGAAGAAAATACCTTTACTTATTCAAACCTCTCTCCGGGCAACTATAGGTTTAGAGTACGAGCGACCAATAATCTTAGTACTTGGGTAGAAACCCGCCCTTTTTCCTTTCAGATTAATCCTCCCTTTTGGTTTTCGTGGTGGTTTATTCTATCCATGATAGGATTGCTTGGGGCAATTGGATTGGGGATTTATACCTATTTCAGAGAAAAAGCAACGCAGAAAAGAGAAACAGAGCGTATGAAAACAAAATCTGAAATGCTGCAGCTCGAGCAACAGGCTTTATATGCTATGATGAATCCCCATTTTACCTTTAATGCTTTACAGTCTATTCAGTACTTTATTTTATCGCAGGATAAGCTCAAAGCAACTAAATTCCTTTCGCAATTTGCAAAGCTAGTCAGAATGAACCTAGACAGCTCTAAAAATGAGTTTATCAGCCTTAGTGAAGAGATAGAAAGACTAAAACTATATCTTTCTCTTGAGAAAATGCGTTTTGAAGATAAATTTGATTACGATATTAGGATTGATAAAGAATTAGACAAGAGTGAAACCCAAATCCCGCCTATGATTCTTCAGCCTTTTGTAGAGAACTCTATCAAACATGGGATAATGCCCTTAGAATCGAAGGGGGAAATCCTAGTGGATATTCTTTGTATCGATGAGCATACCCTTAAGGTAGAAATTCGAGACAACGGTATTGGCATTGAAGCAAGTAAAAAGAAAAGAGCCGACCGTCCTTCCGACCATGTTTCCAAAGGAATGCAAATTACTACTGACAGATTGAAATTATTTTCCAAAAATACAAAAAAACCCTATACCGTTACCCTTGAAGAAATCATTAGCTCGGACGGAAGTATAGGAGGAACATTAGTAAGAATCCTGCTTCCTATGAAAGCAAATGTATAACCTTAAATTATCCGATGCCTCTACAGACTTCTTGTTTTTTTACCGATAAGTACATAAGCAGTAAATGGTTAAAGATGAACAACAGACAATAAGATTAAGTAGTTAATAATTAGTCTATTATATGACAATTATCTTCTTAATTTTTTACTTGCTCATACCTAAAGTTCAAAATGAATAACTAAAAACTCATTACCCCTCATTACTTATTGCCCCTTCGAGGTTAGCCCCTGCCCTTGCTGATAAAAAATAAGCAGGGCGTATTCAAAAGAAGTTGAATAGTGCGGCTTTTATTTTAAGATGCTTATGCTATTTTAAAACGGAATGTTTACGTCATCTCCTCCAAGGTCTTCATTGAGTTTAGAGGGCAGAGTGATGATTCCAGGCTGCTGGTTTCCTGTATCCTTAAAAAAACTAGAGAGAGAATCCGCAGGGTTCATAGAAGAAACCGCATTATTCAGGCTGCTCCCCAGCGTGATATTTCCCCCGCTAAACATATTGAGGTCTGTAAATTTACCATACTTACCGATAAAGTTAAGTTTTGCTATTCCGGTAGGTCCGTTCCGTTGTTTTAGGATAATGACCTCGGCCAGTCCGGCGGTAGAATTTCCTTCTTCATCTGTTTCAAAACCATAATACTCTGGACGGTATAGAGCCATTACCATATCCGCATCTTGCTCAATAGAGCCAGACTCTCTCAAATCAGAAAGTTGAGGCTTTTTATCGCCTCCACGCGTCTCTAC
>CAUJFT010000176.1 GCA_963169475.1 Bacteroidota bacterium
GGATTTTTTTGGTAAGAGGACTCAAAGGCTTCCGCTTTCTCTTCTATATGTTTTTTCTCTTCGGAATCAGAATAATTACCATAGTTATGACTCATGGAAAAATAGAATATTACTGTTTTTTATAAATTATGTAATGAATAAAATATATAATCTATTTCAGGGTCATTAAAAAATTAAAAGATATTCTCTGCGTAAGTAAGAAAATTTGGATTAAATACCTAAAAAGAGCAGAATAAATTTTCATTTTTATATAAAAAATACATATTTGTGTGAGTTTTATTGATAAAAAAACTGTCAGAATCTACATTCTGACAGTATCAATGGAAAAACTAACCTTCAACCTTAAATAGCCTAATATATTTTAATTGTTTGTAATTTTCACTCCATTTGTATAAATTACATCGGCAGTCTTACCATTCACGTACATATAATTTGCTGCACCATTTAACTTTCCAGAAGACCAAGTCCCCGATACTATGTCCCCATTTGCGTAAGTCATTTTCCCTTTTCCCTCCATTTTATTGTTTCTCATATCTCCTTCATACTTATCTCCAATCGCGAAAAAATAAGTCCCTTTACCGCTCATCTGCCCCGTACTCCAATCTCCAATGTATTTATTGTTATTGACAAACACCATTGTTCCTATTCCTTGGCGGTGTCCGGAAGCCCATGTACCCTCATACACGTCTCCATTAGCATAAGTCATTTTGCCTTCTCCATGATGTCTATTATTCTGTATTTGTCCGGTGTATTTGTCTCCATTGAGGTATGTATAGGTAGCCACTCCGGTTACTTGTCCGTCTGTCCACATTCCTTTTAGTACAGAGCCAGTAGTAAATCTCATCGCCCCCTCCCCACTCATCTCATCGTCTTCCCAATTTCCTACATAGATATTTCCATTCTGGAAATGGAAAGTACCTATTCCATTCATTAATCCGTTTTTCCACTCTCCCTTGTAATAATCTCCCGCTGCTCCCCAGAATTCACCCTCTCCGCTCTGTTTGTCTTTCTCCCAATTACCTGAATATCTATCGCCGATTGTAGATTTATAAGTGCCAAATCCATCACGCATTCCGTCTTTAAATTGCCCTATGTATTCATCTCCATTCAGCGGATTTTTCATAATACCGCTCCCATTCAGGCAGTCTCCACTTATACACTGTGCATTTAATTGACACAAAAACGAAGCAAAAACAAGAAGTGTTAAGAATAAACGAATCATATTAGTAAGAAATTGATGTTTGGTTTTGCACGACAAATATATACTCTTTCTGGATATTAAAAAATTATACAACCTTTATGTCCTGAAATGCAATTTTAAAGAACCTATCAAAAAAATATTTAACGCTTTTCTTTGTATTTTAAATTTCTTACAAGGACACTAAGAGAGCCGTAAAGGTAGAGGGACATTAATCCCTTTTCAGCATATAGCGGTCTATCATCTGCTCTTCTGTATAGATTGTCATTTTTATCCCATCTTTGGGTAGTGCAGTGGCAGTTTCGGGAATCGTTTCATAATAAATACCGGTTGCGATGTAATGAATACGATGAGATTTTACTTCAAGAACGGCTCCTTTGAGGAGGTTACAAGGTATAGGGCTAACGTCTTTGGGGAAATCTTCGGCAACCCATATTTCCATATCATCATTATTAGGGATTCCGTCAAGGTGAGTTACTCCCGATTTGTAATTGACCTTTCTGCATTTGTGTCCCAAAATCTCTTTGGTTTCTTCCGTAAATTGAAGCATTTTTGCGTTGTTGATTTTGTATATCTGACGTTGGTATTTAGTGGTTATTTCCGGAGAGGCATTGTAAAGAGAGACCGTAAACCGCCACTGTTGGCTGGAAAGGGGCTCTTCTGCATAATACACTTTTCCGTCCAATTGGTGCATAAGATACCACATTCCGTCTGAATTGTTAATCAACCACCCCGCTTCGCTGTTTTTATAAGCGATTTCAGTAGCTTTTTTTTGAGACCTTACAAGCGTAGTATCTTCGTACCGGCTCCACACCTCTTTAAAATATACATTGATTCGATGTTTTACTACAGAAGGCAGCTTTTCCTTCGCATTTTTGGAGAGTTGCTCAAAAATAGGAGGAGAGCTTATGAACATATCATAAGCGATTCGACCTTCCGTCTGGTTTTGGCTGAATGAGTCAAGGGAAAGTCTAAAAATAATGGTTAAAAGAAAAGTCCAATGTAAAAATTTCATAATATTTGGGGGATATTAGTTATATTTTGTTATTTGGAACAAATTTAGAAGAAGGGCTTTAATTTTCCAAATCAAACGAAAAAATATTACCCATAAAATTATTCTTTCGATTATGGGAATGTGATTTTTACCAAATAGAGTATATTTTCTTAAAATAAAAAAAATAGACCTATATTTTTAGAATACAACCATTAATTTTATTGTTCAGATGAAACGTTATTTACCAATTTATTTAATCTTTTCGCTTTTAGAAATAGTGGCTATTAGTATTACCACAAGTGTCCCTATGCTTCATTATTTTACTAAACCCCTATTAATGATTTTGCTACTGACTTTTTTCTTAGCCGTTACGCGCAATTATCATATTGGGGATAACTCTCGTGTTTGGATGTTGGTGGCATTGATGTTTTCGTGGTTAGGAGATGTATTTCTAATGTTTAAGGGAGAGAGCTGGTTTCTGGTAGGGTTAGCTTCTTTTCTTATCACTCATTTAGTCTATATCTTTATTTTTAGGAAAGAAGCTGGATTTTATGATAGGCGGTTTGCCGGAATAGTTGGGTTACTACTCTTGGTATTTGGGGTAGGACTAATTTGGCTTATCTTTCCTTCGCTTACAACAGCCCTTAAAGTTCCCGTAGCAGTTTATGCAATCACAATTCTTATAATGGTGTTTATAATGGCACTTAGATACGGAAATATAGCACATAATGCTTTTGTAATGGGATTAGGAGGAGCATTGATGTTTATGATTTCTGATAGCCTGATTGCGGTCAGTACATTTACCAAAATCAATATTACTTACCCTGAACTATGGATTATGACCCTCTATCTTGCTGGTCAATACTGTATCGTAGAAAGCTACGTTATGACTCATGGCAAGCCAGCGTAACCCAAATCGCATTGAATCGTAAAGTATCCATAATTGACTATTTCAGATTACAGCCTATGAAGCATTTTAGATACTTTGTGTTTGGGTTATTGTTGGTTAGCAGTTATTCGGGTCTCTCAAAGCAGAAACCTATGAAACCCCACCCTCCAAATGGAAATAAAAATAATGTTATTTCTGCTAAACAATTGGCCCAGAATACGCTAATGTTTCAAGAAATGATAAAAGGCAATTGGAAAGCCGCTTCTGCCTATTACACGCCTTTATTCCCAATAGATTTTAATGGAAACATGGTTTATTTAGATACTGTTAAAATGAGACAGAAAGTAAATCATATCCCTATGCCAGAAATAGACAAGAGGACTACGGCATCTACCTTAGAGTCTCTCATTGCTGCCCCGTTCCAAATAGTAGCAGCTCTTGCTTCTCGCTTGGGTCCAGATTATGTAACCGTTTCTCTACAGGCAAAAGATACCCTTTGTGTTCCTTACTTTTACTTCTCTTCTTTTCACTATACGAAAGACCCGGCAGATGCGATGAATTTCTACCTTTTTTTGGTTAAAAATGGTTGGGACGTTTCCTCTTTCCTTTATAGGCTTAATGAAAATAAGGTTTCAAGGAATCTCCCCTCTTTTACGCGTAGTATGGGGGAGGACTCTATACAACACTTTA
>CAUJFT010000177.1 GCA_963169475.1 Bacteroidota bacterium
CAAATTGTAGTATTTCCAAGGTTGGAAAGCGTCGCATTAACATTGGAAGATAGCGTAATCGTAGGAGAACAAATACTGTCGCTACACCCCAAAATAGGCTCAAAAACAGATACACAATAAGTACCCGTTTGATTGACATAAAAGGAGTCCCGGATAGAGCCATTATCCCACAAGTAATTTCCTCCTCCCGAAGCAACAAGCAATACGGAGTCGCCCGGACAGAAAGCAGTACTCGAAACTACTAATGCCGGAATCGGTAAAGGTACTACATTTAATGAAAATGAAACAGTATCTGCACAGCCGGGGCCATCTGTAACTATCAAATCATAAACGCCTCCTGTAGTTGCATTTATCGTTGGTTGATTACTTCCCAGAAAATTACCGTTGTGATACCATTGAGAGGTGGTACTACCTCCAATATCGCTCAATGTAGCAGTATCACCGGCACACATTTGATTATTATTCTGACTGATATGGAAGGGAGAAACTCCGATGGAGGCGATAGGCGTATTAAATATTGAGATTCCCCATATTGCAGAGGTATCCACACAGCCATTCCCGTCCGTAACGACCACTTGGTAGTTCCCCGCCGTATTTGCGGTATAGGAGGTAGTATTTGCTCCTACAGGAGTTTGATTCCAAAGCCACTGATAACTTGCACCAGGAATCCCTCCTGCTGAAAGCGTAATGCCTACCCCTCCCGAACAAAAAACAGTAGCATTATTCTGCGCATTAATCTGGGCAGAAGGGTTTGGGAATATAGTTATAGTAGTAGTGTCGGACAAAGCCGGACAAAAAGCACCGGGAAGGTTTAGCGTTGCAGTATAGTTTCCGGCAGTATTTACAAGTAAGGAGGAGTTAGTGCCTCCTGCGCCGGGCAGAATAGGGCTATTATTTATATACCATTGATAAGATGTACCTGCCGGCGGCATTGGACTAAGGCTAAGGGTTGAACTTCCTCCGCTACAAAAAATCGGATTAGAATTTTGAATACTAAAGCCGGAAGGAGCGGGAGCAACTTGAATGAAAGTGGTATCATTATAAATAGTAGAACAAAGCCCGTATGTAACAGAAAGCCTCACACAAGCCGTATCTGTAAGCCCTGTAGGAATCCAATAAGGGAGCGTTGCATTCGGCACATTCAACCATGCTCCCATACAGTCAGATTGATACTGCCATTGATAAGAAGGGGTAAAATAGGGCGAAATATTTAGCGCAAATAATGTATCTCCGGGAGTGCCACTACAAAAAGTTTGGGGATTATTAGCAGAAATTACATTCCCTGCAATAGGAGGAGAGGTAGAGAGTGCTTGAATCCAATATGAACCGGCAAATGCCCCTACTCCTCCAGAAAGTGTATCTATCATAGGGAAAATATTCGTGATTCCGCAATTGTCATAAAATATTTTTATCCGTCCTCCCCCTCCATTTCCGCCCTGCTGACCACTCGTAGCACCTGAAGTAGTAATAGAGGTAAGAATCCCACCCGGTGAGCCACAAATAAAAGGAGGTTCTTGGTATGACCAAAATCCGTTAAGTCCCCCTAACCCGCCGTTTCCTCCCTGCCCACCTGAAACATCAAGCAGTCCGGTTATGGTGATATTCCCACTCGACTGAATCAAAATTCCTCCACCGGAGCCACCGCCAGCTCCGCCACCGCCGCCGCCCGAACCTACGTATGTATGTTCATTTACCTGAGGGCAAGCATCAATACAGCACCGGTCGGATTCTCCGCTATCTCCCCCTTTACCTCCGGCTCCCCCAACCACTCCACTCGCAAGAATATCCCCCGATGTAAATAAACCATAGGTGGATTGAATGATTATTCTTCCGCCCCCATTTCCTCCATTTCCCCCATTTTGTCCCCAAATAAAACCACGTCCGCCGCCGCCGCCGCCGGCTCCCCCACTACCCATATCAATATCCGGACCTGTCATTGTTCCGTATCCGGGAGTTATCCCTCCACCTATTCCCCCATTCCCTGCCTGAATAGGGGTAGAGCTTGCGGGTGAACATGGATTGTCTGGAGAGTTTGCCGACGCAACCGGAATCGTTCCTCCTGTTCCATTTCCTCCCGATGAAGCATTACCGCCGTAAGACCCTCCTCCTCCGCCGCCGCCACCGCCGCTCCCGCCTATTCTTCCCACTCTATCACTTGTGGCATTACAGCTATTTTTTCGCCCCCTCCCATTTGTGGCATTAGTCCCTCCTAACCCAAAAGCGACCCCATTCCCCGGTAACCCCGATAAAGCCCCTACTACTGCCGGAACGGCTAAACACTGCGAGGCAAGACTACAGTCCTGAAATCGGGCAGAATCCACACAAAGCCCTGCGGCTCCTCCAATGCCTCCGGGCATTCCCGAACCTATTGCCATAATTACGCCTTCGATACGAACAGAATCCGCATAGATTTCAAGGGAACCACAATTATTGAGCGCGTAGGGTTCTACCCAAATCGTATCTCCTTGAGGTAGGAAAAAAATTCCAGAAATATTATAAGTTCCTGACATTATCTGACCATTTGTTGGCGTAAAAGTACCGGAAAAAGCAGAGGTAGGACATTGGGCGCGAGTGTACTCTGCATACAATGCAATCAGGAATACTAAAAAAAGCTGAATATTTGAATAAGATATACGCATAGTGTAAATTCTAAGATTAGACTAATATTTAATATTGATAAAACAAACGGAAAGCAAAACTTATTGCATCATTTCCCATAACTTTTGCATTGTATTAAGGTTACGCGTGGTAGCGGATATTTTTAATTTCTTTTCAAAAAAGGTGTTAGATAGCTTCGTTTTTCCATATCCAGACGGACAATGAATATATATCGTCTTGTCCAAAACAAAAAAAGTATCAGGACTAAAAGAAATATTACTGATGGATTCGATACGCCCTTGTTCGGGAGGAAGGCTAAGTATCGTCATGTATAAATCTTTTTTATCTTCATTTTTATAAGGATTTTCAAGCAGCATTTTTTGTATTACTTCCCGACTTAATAAGATTACTACAATCTCATATCCCCATGTATTAAGGATTCTTTCATGGATTATGGTGGCGAGTATTTTTTCTTCTATTTCGGGATAATCAAATACAATATTTCCACTTTGGATATAGGTTTGGACATTATGTAGCCCGATTTCTGTTAGGCTTTTTTTTAGAATATCCATTTTAATAATTTTTTGTCCGGAGACATTAATGCCGCGTAGCAAAGCCAAATAACGTTTCATGGAATAGATTAATTTGCTTTTATACACAAAGATAATAAAATTCTGCGAAACAAAACAACGCAAAATTGAATAATAAATATAATTAAAAAAAACTAAGTATCAAGTCTAATTTGTCTTGTATTAAATTTAGCCTAAAATAAGCGTTAAACAATTGATTACCAGCAATAATTTTAAATTTATATAATATAAACTAAATCATACGCAGGCACTTATGTAAAAATAGGATTACATTTTTAGAACGACATAAATGGCAAGTAGTAACAAAAAGTATATCATTTAAAAATCGTCAATCTCACTCAAAAGATACGAAAAATTTAGGATAAACTCAAGCATTGCCAAATCTCCACGAAGATAAAAAGGAAATGTGGAAAGTACAAGCGTTCTGAAACCCGAAATCAAGGAATAGAGAAGGTAAAGCCATCAAAGAATAACGCCCATTTTCCGATAATAATCAAATCTTATTTGCAGAATAGGGGTATTTTTTTTTGTTTTGCATAGAATCCAAATCTTTTAAATCATATTAATCAATGACACTTCAAGAAAAATTTCAAGATGCTACTGAAAGAGTAAAAAACCTTACTTCTCGCCCGTCTAACGAAGACCTCCTAAGTTTATATGCTTTGTTTAAACAAGCCACGGAAGGAGATGTACACGGAGACCGTCCGGGTATGTTTGACTTCAAGGGGATTGCAAAATATACGGCATGGGAAAACCTAAAAGGGTCAGGTGCTGAAACATGTATGGAGCAATATATTACTTTGGTAGATAGATTGTTGTCTTCTCAATAGGGGCTTCTATTTTCTCTGATGAAACGCTACTCCCTACGATTTTACAATTGTAAGGAGTGGTTGTATTTAAGATTAATCATTAATTTTGCAAAAAATTCTACTAAAAATGGACTATAAAGCATGGGCTACATCGGTATTTAGGATAGAAGCGGAGGCGTTAGTGGGATTAAGCGAGCTACTCACAGAGGATTTTTCGAGGGCAGTTCAAGATATGTATGAAGCAACGGGTAAAATTGTAGTATTAGGGGTGGGCAAATCCGGGATTATCGGGAAGAAAATAGCTGCAACCTTAGCTAGCACAGGAACCCCCTCTATCTTTATTCACCCTACAGACGCATTACATGGCGACCTTGGAATGATTCAATCAGGAGATGTGATTCTGGGAATATCTTATTCTGGAGAAACCGAAGAAATTTTGAGGCTTATTCCTTTTCTGAAAAACAGAAATCATACACTCATTGCGATAACTGGGAATCCCTATTCTACACTTGCCAAGGAAGCACGTTATCATCTGAATGTATTTGTAGCAAAAGAGGCTTGCCCTATGACACTTGCCCCGACTGCCTCTACTACCGCGACGCTTGTCATGGGAGACGCGCTTGCGGTAGCTCTTATGAATTTACGTAACTTTCAGCCAGAAAACTTCGCTATGCTCCACCCAGGTGGCAATTTGGGTAAACGCTTACTGACTACAGTAGAATCCGTAATGATAACGAACAATCTCCCGCTTATCCAGATAGAAAACGACATGAAAACGCTGATTCATCTGATGA
Source organism: Bacteroidota bacterium (assembly GCA_963169475.1). Taxonomy (GTDB): domain Bacteria; phylum Bacteroidota; class Bacteroidia; order J057; family J057; genus JAAFHL01. The sequence goes on from CAUJFT010000177.1 coordinate 4,792, forward strand.
CAAAAGGAAAGCTCGGGCTTGCCGTTGTAGTAGAGGATGTAGAAAAGAGGAAAATACAAGGAATCATTACAGATGGTGATTTGCGTAGGGCAATGGATAAATATGAAGATAGATTTTTCTCCCTGAAAATATCAGAAATCATGACGATAAACCCTAAAAGCATCCCCCTCCATACCAAAATGACAGAAGCCGAAAATTTAATGACCAATCATAAAATATCTGCCTTATTAGTTGCAGAGAATGGAATACTAAGCGGAGTAATTCAGATGTACCAATTTGGTTTACGATAAAAGAAAAGTTTGGGTATGATGGCTTTGATAGGGGATCTATAGGAGAGAGCATCTATACCGATTCAGAAAAAAGAATTTTTATACAAAAAAATAATTGCACATTAAGTAACCTTTCACTCGGAATTATGATGAACCATTCCAATATAGAGGAGGTTCCTATGTTTTTTCAAAATATTCAGAGAAAGATTCAAAAAAATTTGTTTGAGACACTCAAAAAACATTACCTTTGTACCCGTTGCCGAATTTATCGGTGATAATAATTACAAAAATAGTAAATTAGTTTTAATCAATAAATCTTCTATAAGTTATGGAGCATTCATTCACAGAAGCAGAAGTAAAGGAGATTCAGAAACATGTAGCCAAATACCCTGACCGCAATTCTGCGATTATGCCGGCATTGTGGATTGCACAAGAAAAATTCGGGTGGCTGTCGGCAGAGACCATTAAACTCGTAGCGGATACCTTAGATGTGTCCTACGCAAGAGTGTATGGCGTTGCCTCCTTTTACACCATGTACCTGAAACAAAATTGCCCACCCAATTTGATAGAGGTCTGTACTTGTTTTTCTTGCGGAGAATGTGGCGGAAAAGAAAGAATGACATTCTTAAAAGAATATCTCCATACTAACGAACAGGGGCATAGTGCAGATGGGAAGTTTTGGATTCGTGAAGCAGAGTGTCTTGGAGCTTGCGATACTGCCCCTGTGGGTCAGGTTTCTAACCGCAGGTTTGTCCATAATCTTACGGACGAAAAGCTAAGAGAGGTCATAGAAAAGCTCCGCGCAGGAGAAACGCTTTCTTTTGAGTCTATTCCTTTGACAGACCAAACTCAAATAGACGGATAAGTTACGAAGCGATACATATCGTATCTCCTTGTATATCAAAATATATATTAATCGTGAGTATTTTTTTTTCTAAATTTTTTTAAAAAAATTTGGTGGTTTCTCAAAAACCTATTACCTTTGCACTCACTTTTGAAAAGGGACATTCCTCGGTAGCTCAGTCGGTTAGAGCATCTGACTGTTAATCAGAG